>JAZBPM010000242.1:0-19118 GCA_036351615.1 Desulfofustis sp. | reverse complement strand
GACACCGAGCCGTGGAAGCGCCCGGAGAAATTTCGGGGTCGCCAGGGTCTGCCGTCGGCCCCGGTAATGGCGATCGGCTCATCCACCAGGCGGGTCTGCGGCGTCAACCGGCGTTCGAAGGCGGCTCCGTAGAGCAGCGGTTTGAATACCGATCCGGCCGGCCGCTGAGCCTGGACGGTACGGTTGAACGGGGTCTTGGAGAAATCGCTGCCGCCGACCAGGGCCCGTACTTTGCCGGAACAGAGTTCCAGGCCAACCAGTGCCCCTTCCGGGTGCGCCGCCTGCCGGGCGTCTGACGAATGGCGGCCGGCAATCGCTTTGATCCCATCCCTGATAACCCGTTGGCCGGCTCGCTGTAAGCGTTGATCGAGATTGGTGTGGATCCTGACGGCAGCCGTCTCGAGCGGCCGAGAAATCATCTTCTCCGCACGTCGGCGTACCTCGGCAAGATAGTAGCCGTTGGTCGCCCCAGACGATCCGGCACTGATCGTCGGCCGCCGCTGGTGGGCCGCCTGGGCCTGTTCGGGGCTGATATAACCATCGGCAACCATGCGGTTGAGCACGTAGCGCTGGCGGGCGTGGGCACGTTGCCAGTGTTGTCTCGGAGAATAGCGACTCGGTGCCTGGGGTAGCCCGGCAAGCAATGCCATCTCGGCCAGATCGAGCTGCGCCGCCGGCTTGCCGAAATAGGTCTGGGCGGCAGCCTCGACCCCGTAAGCGCCGGCCCCGAGATAGATATGATTGAGATATATATAGAGAATCTCGTCCTTGCTCAAGAGCGTGTCGATGCGCCAGGCGAGCATGGCTTCCTTGAATTTGCGCAGGTAGGTCTTCTCCGAAGAGAGCAGCAGTCCTTTAGCGACCTGTTGGGTAATCGTTGATCCGCCCTGGCTTTTCCTCCCTGCCCGGACATTGTTGATCAAAGCCCGCAGCACCGAATAGAGGTCCAGCCCCGGATGCTCGTAAAACCGGCCGTCCTCGGCGGCAACAAAGGCCTTGGGCAGCAGCGCCGGCATTTCGTCAAGACCGATAACAACCCGGTTTTCGGTGAAGATCCGATCGACGATGGCCCCGTGACGGTCGAGAATCAGCGTTGCCTGGAGCGGCTGATAATTGCTGACATTCCTGATGCCGGGCAGATTCAGCTGCTGGAAAAACCCGAGCAGGCCGGCGAGAAAGACGCTGAGCAGTAATGCGACCGAAAAGAAAAAAGCGATGATGTGCTTCTCGCCCATCACCTTTGTGCGCCTGGTCGCCGTCTTTTTTGTGCCAGAACCTGTCATCGTCCGCCGCCTGATATTGAATATTGCAGTGTTACCACCTATAGTAAAAACTTGTCTACTGTAGCCTCGAAGCAAAAAACGAGCAACCGCTATCAAGCCTGACCCATGTCCAAAATCCGTATCCTTCCCGAACACCTGGCCAACCAGATCGCCGCCGGCGAGGTGGTCGAACGACCCGCCTCGGTAGTCAAGGAGCTGTTGGAAAACAGTCTCGACGCCGGGGCAGACCGTATCGAGATAGAAATCGAGGGTGGCGGGACCCGGCTGATCCGCGTGGTGGACAACGGGGAGGGCATGGATGAAGACGACGTGCTCCTCTGCCTGGAACGGCACGGCACCTCCAAGCTCTTCGAGTCCGACCAACTCAGCGAGATCGCCACGTTGGGTTTCCGTGGTGAAGCCATCCCCTCTATCGGTGCCGTTGCAAAACTGACGATCATCTCACGACCGCGTACCAGCGAACTGGGCACCATGGTGGTTTCCCATTTCGGCACGGTCAAGACCGTCCGCGAGTGCGGGGCCAGGGTCGGGACCAGCATCGAAATCGCCAACCTGTTCGGCAACACCCCGGCCCGCCGGAAATTTCTTCGTACCGCCCGTACCGAGATCGCTCATATCGACGAGGCCGTCAGGAATTGTGCGCTGGCCCGGCCGGACGTTTGCTTCTCCCTGCACATCGACGGTAGGCAGACACTGCGGCTTGACCGTGAAACAACCATGGAGCGACGGTTGGCTCAACTGCTCAACTTTCACGACGAATTGATCACCATCGACAGCGGCCCGCCCGGACCGGACGGCATCTCCGTCCGCGGGCTGCTCATTCCGCCGGAAGCGGCAACACCAAGCTCAGGACGCCTGCGGTTGCTGGTTAACGGCAGAATCATCAGGGATCGGCTTTTGACTCACGCAGTTGCTGAGGGTCTCCGCTCCTTCCTGCTCAAAGGCCGTTTTCCGGCCGGGGTTATCGCCGTGACCCTGCCGCCCGCCGAAGTCGACGTCAATGTCCACCCGGCCAAGCAAGAAGTCCGCTTCCGCGACAGTCGAACCGTCCATCACCTGGTCAGCCAGGCGGTACGTGACGGCATGCTCGACCGCCAACAGCAACTACGCCGCGAGCTGTTCCAAGCGCCCGCGACACTGGTGCAGCAGGCCGACGAGTCGTTCACAGCGGCCGCAGCACCGCCAGCCGAAAAACTGCCCGACGTGGTGTCGGCCGAGCCCCCGTCACGCCCGGCACCGCCCTCCTGGCAGGCACTATCAACGGTTGCCTCCGGCTTCCAGCCGACCACCGGCGAGGCGGAACCGGCTCGCGCCTACGAAGAGCGACAAACCACCGGGCCGTCGGCCGCCGACACCGAGGGCACAATTCGGGTCGATGAACTGCTGGTCATCGGCAGCTACCGGGATCTCTATATCTTCTGCCGGAACCGGGACCGGCTGGTGGTCATCGATCAGCATGCCGCCCACGAGCGCTTGCTCTTCGAGGAGCTGCGCCGCCAATATGTCGGGGGACGGGTAGCCTCACAGCAATTACTCTTCCCGGTCACCGTCGAGCTCAGCGCCCGGCAGGCGCAGCTGGTGGAGACCTCGCTTGATATTCTGGGCCAGATGGGCTTTACGCTCCGCGACTTCGGCGGTACCACTTGGGTGATCGGCGCCGTTCCGGCCCTGGCCGGCAGTTCTCACCCGCAGCACCTGTTACTGGAGGTCCTCGACTCGCTCGGCGGCGACAATCCGGGCGGCGACGGATCCACGATCGATACCATCCTGGCGACCATGGCCTGCAAAGCCGCGGTCAAGGCCGGCGATCACCTTGACGATCGGGAGATCACCGCCCTGCTCAAGAAAATGGCCGAAGCCGACTTGTTCTCCCACTGCCCGCATGGCCGGCCGGTGGTAAAAATCTTCCGTGAAACGGATCTGAAAAAATGGTTTTCCCGCACGTAACTCCCGGCACCGCCTATCGAACGTGCCGCGGCCTGTCCCTGTTGTTGTCGCTCCTTCTGTTGCTGGTTGCCGGCTGCGCCAAACAACCGACTACGACGCTGATGGAAGTGACCGCCTATTGCGGTTGCTCGAGTTGCTGCGGCTGGGAGCGCGGCAGCTGGGCCTATCTCAAACTCGATTTCTGGAATAAATACGTCAGCAGCGGGCCCCAGCAAGGCGCGTCTTACTCCGGTCGCACGGCCAGCGGCACCTATCCGCGGGAACCCCAGCAAGGATTCTTCTCACTGGACAGTCTGCAGCGCCCCTGGATGATCCCTATCAGAGTGGTGCTGCCCTGGAAATTTCTGCCCAGTGACGGCACCATTGCCGCCGATACCGCCTATTACCCCTTCGGTACCAGGATGTATGTCCCCGATTACGGCTGGGGCACGGTCGAGGACCGGGGCAGTGCCATCAAAGGACCGACGCGGATCGACATCTTCTATCACTCCCATCGAGATGCCCTGCAGTGGGGCCGCCGCCGGGTCAACGTGACCATTGAACGCCAATGAGTAGAGGAACCGATGAACAGATCTGCTGACACCGAACCGGTAGTGATCATCGGCGGCGGCCTGGCCGGCTGCGAAGCGGCCTGGCAGGTCGCCCGTGCCGGCAGCCGGGTCCTGCTCTACGACATGAAACCGCACCGCTTCAGTCCGGCCCATGAATCCCCGGATCTGGCCGAGTTGGTCTGCTCCAACTCCCTGCGCTCAAACGATCCGCATGCCGCGGTCGGCCTGCTCAAACAGGAGATGCGTCGCCTGCAGTCACTGATCATGCAGGCCGCCGACGCCACCGCGGTGCCGGCCGGCAAAGCGCTGGCCGTCGACCGCGCCCGGTTTTCAGCGACCATCACGGCTGCATTGGCTGACCACCCGCGCATCACTATCGTCAGGGAGGAGATCAACGATCTCCCGGAACCACGAGACGGCCGCGTTCTCATCCTGGCTACCGGCCCGTTGACCTCGGAGCCGCTCGCCGCAGCACTGGCCGAGTTGACCGGCAGTACGCGGCTTTACTTCTACGACGCCATCGCCCCGATTATCCATCATGAATCGCTCGATCTGTCGATCATCTATCATAAATCGCGATATGATGACGGACCGGGCGACTACCTCAACTGCCCGCTGGATCGCCGGGCCTACGAGCGGTTCATCACCGAATTGGCAGGGGCCGCCTGCGTTCCCCTGAGGGAGTTCGAAGACCCCAAATATTTCGAAGGTTGTCTGCCGATAGAAGTGATCCGCGCCCGCGGCGACGATACCCTGCGCTTCGGTCCGATGAAACCGGTCGGCCTGGAACATCCGCAGACCGGGGAGATGCCCTATGCCGTGGTGCAGCTGCGCAAGGAGAATCGACAGGGAACCCTCTACAACATGGTAGGGTTCCAGACCAAGCTGACGTATCCTGAGCAGAAGCGGATTTTCCGGTTGATCCCCGGCCTGGAGCATGCGGAGTTCGCCCGGCTCGGATCCATTCACCGCAACACATTCCTGCGAGCGCCGGAGGTCTTGCTGCCGAGCTTGCAATTGCGCTGTCGTCCGGATATTCTGATCGCCGGGCAGCTCTCCGGGGTCGAAGGCTACGTCGAATCGACCGCCATCGGTCTGCTCGCCGGCCTCAACGGCTTGCGGCTCGCCACCGGCCGCGCACCGCTCGTGCCGCCCCCCGCCACCGGACTCGGCGCCCTGATCACTCACCTGACCGATACTGACCCGCACCATTTCCAGCCATCGAACATCAATTTCGGGCTCTTTCCGCCCTGGCCGAAAAAGGTTCCGAAACGGCTACGCGGCGCCACCCGCGCCCAGCAATCTGATGAGGCCCTGACCGACTGGCTGGCGGCACAGGCTATCGACTGAACCGGGTTACCGATAGCGGGCCCTCCCTACAATGTGGAAATCGCAACGAACAATAAAGTCGGCTTTGTGGTCGGAAGAGCTGACCGGCCCTGCCTCCGGCTGCTGCGCTGCGGCCTGATCGACTGGCCTCCGAGGCCGGCAGACAGGCCATCCATGGCCTGGCGTGAAGCTTTCGGACCTTATTCTCCGGCCTGCCGGGCCTTCGCGATGCAGCCTCCGACAAGACCGGCCAGCTCGGGGAGGCTGATCTTCATCGAAAAACGTGCCAAGATAATTGCGCTGCGGATAGTAAGCAGAGGACAGCAGTTTGCGGAGGACAGGTTAAAACCTGTCCCGCAGTTGGTAGTGAATCGTCCCGTCGTTGGTGGAGACAACTCAGGTTTCGCTGAATCCCCAGAAGGGGTAGTCGAGGCGGTAGGTGGCGATCAGGCCGGGACTGTGCTCCCGGCTGGCGACCAACCAGAGATGATTGTCGCGCCGGCTGCCGTCCATGGCGCTCTGCTGGTCCCAGTCTGGATGGAGGACAAAGGCGTTGTCGGCACTGTATTCGATATCGCCGGATCCCTTGAAGACTCCCAGATGCGGGGTTTCCCGATAAGAGCCCTTGTCACCGCGTGACAGCTCTGAAATAACGAGAAAGGAGACCTGCATTTCGTCGCGGATCGACTCGAATTGACGGAGCCACGCGTCGATGCCGCTGCGCCGCTCGCTGAGATCCTTGAACGGGAGTTTGTGCAGGCTGTCGACGACGACAACGGTGTACTCCCGCTGGGTCTCGTGGCGCATGAAATCGATATGCCGCCGCATGATCTCCGGCGTCAGGCGACGATCGTTAACGATGCGAAACCAGGTCAACAGCTTTTTGAACTCCTGGCAGGCCTGCTGATAACGCCGGCGATCTTCGTCGTTGAAACGACCCGCCTGCAGTCCGCTAAGGGTCAGCCGACTGAGCCGCACCAGCGTACGTTGCAGGATCTTCTGCCGGCCATTCTCGAAATCGTAATAGATCACCGGGATGCCGCGACGAGCCATGTCGGTGGCAATCTGAATCATGAAACAGGACTTGCCGACCTTCGGTGCTCCGCCGATCACGTTGATGCCGTGAATACCGTCGACGGCCCGATCGAGTTTGGCCAGTCCGGTCTTCATACCGCGGAAATCGTCTCCCCGCTGCTGCTCCAGCCGCTTGAAAAACCGGTCATGCTCTCGTTTCGGCGTGGCAAACGGAGAGAAAGCCCGGGAAGAACGGGCCATCGCAATGACCTCGCCGCTGAACCCGGCGCCCTTGTCACAGGCGAGTTGCCAAAGACTGTAGTTACGGCTCACTCCCATCGGCCAGCCCAGCAGGCGCACCTTGTGGCCTATTCGGGAGGCCAGCGACCGGGCGCGAATCTCCGCTTCGGCGTTGTTGACGGTAGCGATAAAAAGTGTCCTGATATAGGCGAAACGCTGCGGATCGAGAAATTCCAGGATCTGGCTGTCGGGCACCGCCACGCCGGGCAGACCGATCTGTTTCAGGGTCAACAGACTATCCTCACCTTCACAGATCACCAAGGTGCCGTTTTCACATCGCCGGATATCTTCGACATTGAACAGCTGATACTCTTCAGCGCGCAGCGTCTCGTCGCCCTGCCAGAAAGAGTCGCTCGGACGATCCGGGTAAACGCAGCGAGCGGTATAGCAATTGCCATCTTCCTGGAAATAGGGATACACAAGGTATCGGCCATTATAACCGATGCCGAGTTCACGCAGGACCGCCTCGGTAACTCCGGCCATCTGGAAATGAGCCAGCACCGACTCGGTCAGATTGTCCTGGAAACCTTTGACCTGCTGATTGAGTGTCTGGGCGGGATAATCGATCTGGCGCAGGAGCGGTTCGCGATCAGGATCAAAGCCCGGCGTCGCCTCCGGATTCAGTTTGGCCAGCGCCGTGAACCAGAGCGGGAACCCGCCGGGAACGCAGCGGTTCAAACAGCGGAAATAGCCGTGGAAAAAGCCGTCCGGATTAATCGTGACCACCAGTCGCTGCCGGCCGTCCAGTCCTTTTTCCGGACAAAACGGACAATCAGCGCTGTAGATCGATTTGTCGAGCGAACCACCTCTGAGATTGTTGACATAGAACTGGTAGACCGCCTCGGCGTAATCACTCATTTCTCTCTCGCAAACGGTGGTGGCAGCCTTTACGGCAAGGTGGTGTCTTTTCCGGTTTTGACGATTGCCTGGAGATCGCTGCCGGAGATATCGTCGACAAACTTGACGTGGACCGAATATTCATTTTCCATGGCCTGGTGTCCGCGCACTGCGATAATAGTTCCCAAGACCGCTACCTGGCGCTCAACCGCTCCCTCCATCGGCAAAAAGACCCTGGTGCTGCGCCCGAGCAGCAGACGGGCGTTCTTTTTCTGGGAAATGCGCAGGAAGAACGATACACCGCCGGTGGAGATGTCGGACAACTCGCCCTTGGACGCGATACCGGTGTCGCGTCCCCTGCTGTCGAGCAACAACGAGGTCACCCGACCGGACAGCTTGTGCCGTCGCGTCGCCCGGCGATCCTTGCCACTGCGTGAAAAATACGCCTGCAGGCTCGACGACTTAAGGCAGAAATCATGGAGTTTCGACTCCAGGGCCGGCAGCTCCTCACGCCATTTAAAGATGGTGTCTATGCCGAGGTAGAGCACCTCGGTCCGAACCAGGCAGGAGACGCTGACCGTCCAGACCGAGGCTTCAAACACGGTATCTGCTCCGAGGATCTCGCCGCGGGTTGCATTTTTAACGAGCACCTCGCCGGACGCATCTCGATAGGAAATCCTGACCTTGCCGCTATTGATCAGATAGAGGCCGGACTGCATATCCCCCTGCCGGACGATAAACTGTTCGTTCTCGTAGGTAACGCGTTTGAGAGCATGGTAAAAGTTGGCAAACTCCTCGGTGGTAAGCGCATCGTAGAGATCGGACCAGGCCTCGACCTGATCCCGGTCGATCGCGGAAATCTTTTCTTCCTCGATCAACTCCGCCGCCCGAATGATTTCGGAAAGGGCCATCGGGTCGATCTCGATCAGCCATTCCCGCAACGCTTCCGCCTCGCCAAAGCGATGCTTGGCCACCGCCTTGGCGATGAGTTCAAGCAAAACCTCGCGGGCCAGCTCCTTTTTCCCCTGGCCGACCAACTCCTTGACCTGGCTTACTCCCGGCACCTGCGCCAGCGTCCTGGCCAGCTCCGTGTCTCCTTTTCCTTCTCCTGCCGCTCCAGAACCGGCGTCAGCGACTGGAGAGGGAGAGGGAGGCGCGATCGATGACGGCTGACTCGCCCGTTTCATCTCTGCAGAGACCGCTTTCAAGGCGTTCTCCGCGTCAACCCAGACCTGACTCCCCAATTTCCGATTGACTTTTTTGCCGCGGTTATCCAGGAATTCGCGCAGGGCCGTCTGAACGGTCGCGGTCGGTATCCGCGACAGGGCCTTGATGATTTCGTGGAGCAGCGGTTCGCGAACCGCCTCGGAATAGTGTTCCTGGTCGGCCAGCATGACCATCAGCGGCCCGCTCGTCTCTTCATCGGTAAACCGGTGCAGGGCTTTGACGATCTGCAGCAACATCGTCTCACTTGCCGCGCTGAGGCAGTCGAGCAGCGCCTGCTTCCGCCGCTCACCACTGATGGTGTAGATGCAGGCAAAGGCTTCGCGCTGCACGCGCAAATCTTCATGACGAAGAAACGGCATTATGTCGGCAACCTGCTTCGGCCCGGCCAGCTCCGCCGTCAGCTTGATCAGGTTTCGCTTTCCGTACCAGGGCATCGGCTCCGGCAGTTTCTCGAGAATCACCGACAGGACAACCGAGCCCATCGAGGTCAACAGGTCGATGATCCGCAGTCGATCCTGAGGCTCCTCCTCCTGCAACAGCTGATCGACGAGAAAGACGCCGGCGGGCCGGCCCATCATGGTCAGTCGCTCTCCCGCCTTGCTCTTCGCCCCACTTTCGAGAAATTGTTGCAGCAGCTCCTGAAAGAGCGGTCGATTGTAGGAGCGGTCCTGAATACGACCGATCAGTGCCGGGATGGGCGGCGGTTTCGCCAACTGACCGGTACGGATCTTGTGAAAGAGCGCCAGGACCTGATCGGCACGGTCGAAATGTCCTCGCTGGCAAGACGCACCGACGATTACCTGCAGCAGAAACGCCGCTTTTTCGTATGCCGAGTCGCCTTCTTCCGATTCGCGGATCCAAGAAATCAACGCGCCACTCATCTTTTCCAGCGACGTCCAGCGTTTCTGGGCAAACAGGACACTGCCGATCATCACCAGACTGCGAATGAGGCGCCGCCGCAGATGATCGTCGCCGCCGAGCATTTCCGCCGCCATGATCTCGACCAGACGGTCGGCGGTGGCACCATCACCGCGTCGGTAATATTGTTCGATTTCCCCCGGCAGATTGAGCAGCAGTTCTTCGCTGCGCAAACCGGCTAGATTGCCGCTGAGCAGCGCGCCGATGCCCGTTTCGATTCGTTTGTCACGACGCTCCTGTTCGCTGCTTTCCAGCAGCGAACGTGCTTTTTCCTTACCGAGATAGAGTTTGCCTTTCGGTGTGCCGGCAAGCAGCTCAACAGTAGCCGAAACGATCGCATCATCGACGCTGACCTCGCCACGCCGCCCACCGGATTGCTCCCTTAGCTCGCGGAGTCTGGTCATCGCCGTGTCAAACAGCTCGTTGGGAGCCAGCTCGACCAGTGCTTCGAAGAGATACCGCCCGAAATCATCGGGATAATCCTGGCAGTAGAGCCTCGTCAGGAAGAGGGCCGAACCGGCGCGCACCACTATGGCTGCAGCGCCGGCGGCAACCTGTTGATGCTGTTGCGGTGATAGATGGCCACCGACACGGCGCACGAAACGGGAAAACGCTGCCGACCTGGTCGGCAGCGGAGCGGCTTCATCCGCACTCAATTCCTGCAACGCCCGGGCAATACCGGCAACAACCAGATCAATCGCCCGCGAAGTGTCCTGCAGATAGGAGGACAAGCCAGCCAGTCGCGTGGACGGGTCGCGCCTGGCAAACAGGTCGTTGAGCAGATCCTGCGGCACGGCCGCCGTCTCGATCGGCACCTCCGCGTCTGCCTCGGTCTGAGCCGAGTCGTACTCGAGTTCGGGGACCTCCTCCGGGAAATAATGGGCGAGGCCCAACTCGTTGACGAAAGAACGACCGCCTCCCTCCCGGGCAATTTTCTCTTTTCTCGCGGTAAAGACCGTCAGGATGGCACTGAACACCTTGCGGTCAAACGTCGGACGCAAGACGACATGCTCGAGGTTGAGCAGGGCCAGATGACGGTAGGCAACCATGTTCTTAAGCTCTTCCGCCACCTGTTCGGCCACCTGGAACCCACAGACCAATGGACCGTCCGGTGATTTTCCATAGCTGAACTGACCGTCCGTCCGGGAAAACGTTTTGATGGCCTGATACGCCTTTTCTACCGCATTGCCGACCTGCGGGGAAGCAGCCGGGTAGAGACGGGAGGTGGTGACAGCCGCATTGAACGCCTTGAGGGTCGCCAGTGCTTCATGCTGTATTCGTTCGATGTTCATTACCGGCGCTGACCCCATACTCTGAGGATTGTTGTTGCCGCCTGTACGGCGATCTGTCGGAGATCCCGGAACGATTGACAGATCGACAAGCGATCGAACATCTCGTCGGCCGGTTTGTCACAACCGATCTGCCGCCACCACTTCACCATACTATTCACTACCACGCCGACATTTCAAAAGTCAAGGAAAACAACTGGTTAATGACATATCTCGAATCCTGCCGGACACCGTTGACAGACATCGCCGAAAACGAATATTTTCATTTACATCCCGGTATGATACATAGCAAACCTACAACTTTTTTTCAGCCACTGTGCGCCGGTTTGCAGCGAGACGGACGTATCTCGATAATGCCAAGTTCGGTCAACAGAGCGCTGATTTCCGCCAACGGCAGGCCGACCACATTGGAGTAGGAACCGTCGATTGCCGCCACCAGCATCCCGCCTTTCCCCTGGATGCCGTAGCCACCGGCCTTGTCGAGCGACTCCCCGGTTCGAACGTATGCTCGGGCCAACTGTCTGCCAAAGGGAGCGAATCTGACCCTCGTTGCGACACGGTCGACATAACAAAACGATTCGCTACGGCAGTAAAGTGCAAATCCGGTCAGAACGAAATGCTCCCGGCCGGCCAGCCGGCACAGCATCGTCACGGCCTCCTCGCTGTCACGCGGTTTTCCGAGTGCTTCAGAGTCGAGAACCACTGTCGTATCGGCAGCCAGGACCCACTCCGACGCAAAATTCGCACCGACCATCCGGGCCTTTTCTTCCGCGATTCTGCAAACATAATCGCCGGGATCCTCGCCCTCCTTCGTGCGTTCGTCAAGGGATGCCGGACAGATCCGGAAATGCAGTCCGAGCTCCGTCAGCATACGTTTCCTCCGTGGCGAAGCCGACGCCAGGACAAGCGGTTTGACAGTGGCAAACATCTCGCCGGCCGTTTCGTTATCGTCCGGCTGATCCGGTATGAACGAGCTCATTTCTCTGGTGCAGCGCCTCTGTTGCGATCTTCACTTTCTGCAGACAAATCTTTCGACCACCTTACAAATTGTTCCCTATCGTGATAAGATTGGCGATACATCTTTGCTGAAGGGAACCTTGATTTCTTCAAGCTCCCCAAAATCCGTAGTCTTCGGCCGGATACCACTTACGAGTGCTTCGGCAATACAGAGCAGTTGCGGTTGCTTGACTGCCGGGCTAATCATGAGAGCCATTTGCAAAACAATCTTTTCGCACAAACTCTGCGTTATGCTCAAAATTTTATCCTCGGAATATCAATTATATGCCTGTGGTAAAATTTTTCGCATGCCTTGATTTTGAACGAAAATCCAAGTTTTGCAAAAGGCTCAGGAACCAATTATTTTTTTGCGGAGATGCGTCGATGAGCGAAGCAGGAAAAATCATCACCCGCATCTGTCGGCCGGAAGAGGTCATCTTCCGGCAGGGTGATGCGGGCCGTCATCTCTATCTTATCCTCAGTGGATTGGTGGAGATTTATAAAACAATCGACGGCAGCCGTCAATCAATCAGCCGTTTCGGCAGCGGGGAGATCTTTGGAGAAATGGGGGTGTTGACCAACGAACCACGCTGCGCCACGGCCATCGCCATCGAAGAAACCCGGCTGATCATGGTCGACGAGTGTATTTTTCACAATGCGCTGGGCAACAACAAACTGCCCATTCTCAAACCACTGACCAGACAATTGGTGCAACGGTTGCAGGAAACCGAGGCTATGCTGCAGGAAAGCCGCCTTCGGGTCAGCCAATTGGAACAACAATTGACCGGTAGCTGCAGTCCATGTTCCGACGATGGACGCCGAAGCGGCAGCTGAGTTGATCTTCGCTTGGAGGATTGTGCCTGCTATGGCCTTTTCACCCCCCGCAACCATCGCGGAGTTCGCCGCCGCCGCCCGTAAACCGTTCAGCTATGATCTGCGGCACAATAGCTACATCTGGTTCGGCCTGCTCTGGGGAATTCCGATCCCGCTGGTCACCATTTTGTATGAACTACGCTTTTTGCGCTCAGTGGACAGCATCGCCGCACCGCTGGCGATTTTCGGTTCGCCGCTCCAATGGTTCTTCCTCTTGCACCCATTGCTGTTCGGCGCTGTCTTCGGTATTCTTGGCACGATCCGTCAGGAGAAGGAAAACGAACTTCGGCTTCGCCTGCGGCAACTCAGGGACATGGCCACCCACGACCAATTGACGGGATTGAAAAACCGCCGCTTTTTCGCTCATATATTCCATGATGAATGTGCCAGGAATTTGCGCAGGAACGAGACATTGTCTATTCTTTTCCTCGATATCGACCATTTCAAGAAGATTAACGACAATCTCGGCCATCACCAGGGAGATGTCGTGCTGAAAGAATTGGGTATCTATCTGAAAAACCAGTGCCGCCCCTACGACACCCCGGTTCGCTGGGGTGGCGAAGAATTTCTCATCCTGCTCCGGGCAACCGACGAACGGAGCGCTGTGCGCTTTGCCGAGCGGATCCGAAAGCAGATCGAAAACGGGATCAGCCCTGCCCTGCCGTGCATGTTTACCGTCTCCATCGGGCTGGCTGAATACCGGGAAAACGACACGCTTGAAGCGATCACCGACCGGGCCGACAAAGCCCTCTACCACGCCAAGCTGACCGGCAGGAACCGGGTCGTCTCCTGGAGCATGCTGCAAGCAGCCGCTCAATAATGAAACCTCGTTCCACCATCAGGGCAATACCGTTGGTCAAAGCCGCAATCTGCGTCGTCTGGCTGCTGCTCTTTGCCATGCTTCTTCAACGTGATTCCTTCGTCAGGACCATCAGCAGTCGCGAATCCGCCGTTCTCGAACAGGCCAGGCACACCGCATACCAGGGAATATATTTCAAAGACAGGAAAATCGGCTATGTTCAGCATCATAGCATCCCGGCCGACGACGACACCGTCGCCGTCAGTCAACGGGCGGTCATGGATCTTACCATTTCCGGACAATCCCATCCGATCGATCTCGATCTCCGGGCAACCGTCGACCAGAGCAGCCGCCTGCTGGATTTTCACTTCAATTTTTCATCGCCGTTTTATCGCATGGAGGCCACGGGAGAGGTTTCCGGTGCGACCGTGTCGTTTACCCTCGACACCGGCAATTCGATTATCAAAGATCGAATCACCCTGCCCGACCCGCCGCTGCTGCCGACTTCCCGGCGCGCCTACCTGCTCAGCCAGGATATGACGGTCGGCGAGAAAATCCGCGTCCCCTGGTTCGATCCGCTATCGCTGACCGCGAAGACCTCCCTGGTCGAATACCGCGGCCGGGAAAAGACCCTGATCAACCAGCGCGTGTACCTGTTGCATCGCTTCACCGAATTGTTTGCCGGCGTTCGGGTCAATGTCTGGCTCGACGACGACGGGAGTGTCGTCAAAGAGGAGTCGCCGGCCGGTTTCGTCTTTATCAGGGAACCGGAATTCAAGGCAAAAATGGTCGATGGCAGGGGGCAGGATCTGCTGGCCGGCGTGTCCATTCAGATTACCGGAACCATGCCCGACCTGAGCGGTCGCGAAGAAATACGCTATCGCCTGAAGCTTCCCGAAGAAGGCGAATTCGACCTCTCGTCCGGACGGCAGGACTTTGTCGACCCGATCCTGACCGTTCGCCGTGAGCGGTTGCCAACCAGCGGCTCAAGTCCCTCCGGTCCTTGCGATGATGCTGATCGGGAATTACAGGCCTCGCCATACATTCAGTCTGATGCCGAAGAAATCATCGCCCTAAGCCGGGAAATTACCACCGGCGCGTCATCGCCCTTGGCACAAGCCGCCGCACTGGCTGGCTGGGTTTTTGACAATCTGGAAAAGCGGCCGGTCATCGGCATTCCCGATGCGCTGAGCACACTGAAAGCACGAATCGGCGACTGCAACGAACACGCCTCTTTGTTCGCCGCGCTGGCCCGGGCCGCAGGAATTCCAACGAAAATCGCCGTCGGCGTGGTCTGGCAAAAGGATGCCTTTTATTACCACGCCTGGAACGAGGTATGTATCGGCGGGACATGGATCAGCCTGGATACCACCACCAACCAATTACCGGCCGATCTAACCCACCTCAAGTTCGTCGAGGGGGAATTGCAGGAGCAGATCCGGATCGGATCGTTGCTCAACAACCTGGCGATCGAACCGTTGAGCGACTAACTCCAACAGCACCGCACTGAGGTATTTTATGTCCAAGGACGTCCTGGTCCTGAACCAATTGAGCAAACAATTCGATCGCCTGACCGCAGTTAACGGAATCAACCTGCAGGTGAGCGCCGGAGAGATTTTCGGTTTTCTTGGTCCCAACGGCGCCGGCAAGACCACGACCATCAAGATCATCGCCGGCCTGCTGCTGCCCACCGGCGGCTCCGCATCGATCTGCGGCCACTCGTTGACCGCCGAATCCCGGATCTGCCGGCAATTGACCGGCTATATTCCGGACCGCCCGTATCTCTACGAAAAACTGACCGGCGCCGAATATCTGAACTTTATCGCCAGCCTCTACCCGGAAGCCGCGGAACCGGGCCAGCAAGAGGCTCGGGCCGAAGAGTATTTGCAGCTTTTCGATTTGCACCAGTGGCGCAACAACCTGATCGAGAGCTATTCGCACGGGATGCGCCAGAAACTGATCATGACCTCGATGCTGATGCTCGACCTGCCGCTACTGGTCGTTGACGAGCCGATGGTCGGACTCGACCCGAAAAGCGCCAGAATCGTCAAGGAACTCTTCCGGAAAAAGGCCCGGCACGGTACCACCATCTTTCTATCGACCCATTCGATGGAAATCGCCGAAGAACTCTGCGATCGGGTCAGCATCATCGTCAACGGCTCGATCATCGCCAGCGGCGACATCGATTCGTTGCGGCAAGACCCGTCGCTGGCCGGAAAAAATCTCGAGGAATTGTTTCTGCAGCTGACCGGCGCCTTCGAGCTGCAACACGTAATCGCCGCGCTGCGCGAAGACAGCGCCGGAAATTGAGGGGGAATCTCGTGCAGACCCGGCTGTTTCTCCCTTTTCTCTGCAGCGCCCGAAACCGACTGCTCGGCCGCGGCGCCGTCACGCTGAAAACGATCCCGCTGACGCTGCTCGGCCTGGCTATCTGCATCGTTCTCTACGTGATCACCTGGCGGGCGGTCTCCTACTTTCATGCACAGAGCGAATTGGGCATCATCCTCAGCATGAAAATCTATCAGATGGCCTGGATCACCATCTTTATCATGCTCGTCTTTTCCTCAATGATCGCCGGCGTTTCAACGCTCTACCTGTCCAAGGACAACGAGATCATGGTCGCCGCACCGATCGGCTGGGCCGAGCTTTTCCGGATGCGACTGCTGACCACATTTTTCAACACTTCCTGGATGATACTGATTTTCACGCTGCCCGTTTTTGCCGCCTTCGGCACCGTGTTTCAGGCCGGACCGCTCTATTGGCCCCTGCTACTGGTGACCATTCCAACAACGGCTCTGATCGCCAGCGGCAGCGCCATGCTGCTGGTAATCCTGCTGGTCTTCCTGTTCCCGGCCCGGAGGACCAAGGATATCATCTTTTATCTGACGCTGTGTTTCGGCATCCTGCTCTACCTGGTATTCCGGCTGATGCGACCGGAAGATCTGGTCAACCCGGAGAAATACAGCCAGTTCGTCGAGTACCTGGCAGCGGTTTCCAACCCGGCCGGCCCCTGGCTGCCGGCCGGCTGGACGGCCAACCTGCTCACCGTCTATCTGCTCGACCGTCAGATCGACTGGCTGCTCCTCGGGCTGCTGCTGTGCACCCCACCGGTCCTCGTTTTTCTCGGTGAATGGCTGATGGAGCGGCTCTTTATCGGTGGTTACTCCAAATCTCAGGAATCGTTCGGCGGCTATCGCCGGTTTCGGCCGCCGCGGCAACGCAGCACCCGGTCCTGGATCTTTCGCAAGGAGCTCATTTCCTTTCTACGGGACTCGCGGGAGTGGTCTCAATTCTTCATGATCGGTGCGCTGGTGGTGGTCTATCTCTACAACTTCAAGGTCCTGCCGCTGGAGTCAACCTTTGGCAGCACCTATGTGGCCAACCTGATCTCGTTTGGCAACATCGGCCTGACCGGGTTTCTGGCCGCGGCACTCGCCGCTCGCTTCGTCTATCCCTCGATCGGTGCCGAAGGGGGAGCATTCTATCTGATCCTCAGCTCACCGCTGTCGATCGCCCGATTCTTCTGGTACAAATATCTTTTTTACGTCATCCCCTTCAGCCTGTTGACCATCGTGCTGATCGTCGTCTCCAACCACCTGCTGCAGATCAGCGGGCCGATGTGGTGGATCTCCATGTTTGCCTCGCTGCTGATATGCTGGACGGTGGTGGCCATGGCCCTCGGTTTCGGCGCGATGTATGCCGATTATCATGCCGAAAACCGCACCGCCTCGCTAGGCATCGGCGCCGTTCTCTACTTTTTCTGCGCCGCCGCCTACCTGCTGGTCATCCTGCTGACCGGTTTTTCTCCCGTCTACCGGCTCGTCAGACGCTGGATCTTCCACCGTGGGCTACCGCTCTTCGACACTCTGCTGACCGGCGGCTGGGTTGTCGCTGCAATCCTGGTTTCACTGGTGATTGGACTGATCGTCAGTCGTCGAGGCATCAGCGCCCTCCAGCCGAAATAAGACCCGACCACCTGCTGTTCAAAGGACCGCCGACAGAGGCCGTCAGCCTCTGATCGCATAGCCGCCGTCCACCGTGATAACCTGCCCCTGGACCATATCGGCGAGATTGCTGCAGAGAAACAGCGCCACGTCGGCTACATCTTCGGGGGTGGTCAAACGACCGAGCGGCGTGCGGTGCAAGGCGTTGTCGAGGATTTCGTCGCGGTTCGGAAATTTCTTCAGCGCATCGGTATCGACCGCTCCGGCACTGACCGTGTTGATCCTGATACCCTGCGGACCGAGTTCCACAGCAAGATGACGAACCAATGACTCCAGGGCCGCCTTGGAAGCCCCGACGGTAGTGTAGTTCTCTATCGCCCGGGTGGATCCGAGGCTGGAAACAGCGATTACCCTGGCTCCGGATCGCATCAACGGCAGGCCTTTCTGAATCAGGCCGAGCAAGGCCCGGGCATTGATATCCATGGCCCAGTTCCAATGACGCTCGGTCAACTCCAGGGCGGGCTTGAGGACACCGGAAGCGGCATTGCTGACCAGGATATCCAGGGCGCCGAACTCCGTGGTAATAATCTCAAACATCGCGTCGACATCATTCTGTTTAGCCACGTTGGCCTTGACGATCAGGCAGCGGCGGCCGAGTGCCTCCACCGCCGTCGCCGTGTCTTGGGCGTCCTGCCGGTGGCGGACATAATTGACGATGATGTCGACGCCGTGTTCGGCCAGACGAATGGCTATCGCCCGGCCGATGCCGCGCGATCCCCCGGTCACCAGGGCAACACGCCCGGTCAGATTGAACATAGTGCTATCCTCTCCACTCAGATGAGCTGTTATGGTTGGGAACTACTTCCGTATCGCGGCGGGTTTCCGCTGCGATACGGCCGATACATCCGTTGTTTTGTCGTCCCGATCAACTGCCCGGCACCAAGAGCACCCGCAACAGCAGCTCTCAGCGGGACATTCCACCGATCACCCGGCGCAGCGCATTAACCAGAAATCGCAGCGGATTGAACGGAACCGGAGCGAGATGGATCGGCGCGACAAAGCCCGAACCGTGAAATGTTGTTGGTACCTCAAACGGAAAGGCCAGTGTAGCCGGATCTGACCCGGTCAAACCGCGCTTACGGGCGGCTACGCAAATCGGGCAACGCTCGGCCGTCAGCTCGAGGGCATCAATCAGGCCGTAATCGACGGCTATCGGATTGCGCCCGGCTGCCAAGCATCCGAGATGAAGTCGGTCGCCGCGCGCCGGACCCCGTCGATGCATGACCTCGATACCGTCAACCAGCGTCACATGCTCAGGCAGCAGGGCCAGCAGATCCAGTATCAAATCAGCAAAACGCTGGTGGCTCGGACCGTTTTTCATATGGGCCAGGGCCTTTCGCATGCCGCAGACGATACCGAAGATATTCTTGACCGCCAGGGTCACGTACATCTGCGTGTGCGCTTTGATTTTCGGCAGATTGACGAGCAGATCGCAGGCCAGCGCTTCTTCGGCGACAGCGATGGCGACACCGTGGGCCAGCCGTACCGGCCGCGGGGTGCTGAACTCGACGACTCTAATGTCCAGATCCCCGAGCAGACTGCTGATTCCCTGCCGTTGCATGACTTGGGCGGCACTGCCGAAGGACGGCGAATCGCCGACGACAAGCCGGGCGCCGCGATCGACAAACCACTCGGCCACCGCCCGCAGGAACCTTCTATCGGTGCAGGCCAGCGGTGGCGCCAGAGCGCTGACCAGATTCGGCTTGAGCAACACCGTTGTGCCGGCCAGCGTCGCCGGCAGCCGGCACAAG
>JAZBPM010000241.1:0-5086 GCA_036351615.1 Desulfofustis sp. | reverse complement strand
GCTGGTCTATTCACCCGGCGCCATATCGACAATTTCTGCGCTCGCGGCGACACATGGTGTCACGTTGATCGTGGATCAACTCTACTCTCGCCTGCTCTACAGCGGTGAGGAGTATACGCACCTTCGCGCCGGTGACACGTTGCCGGAAAATCTCATCACCATCATGGGTCCATCGAAGACCGAGTCTCTCAGTGGGTTCCGTCTTGGAGTCGCCTTCGGTACAGCCGGATTGATTGATCGAATGGAGCGTCTTCAAGCAATTGTTTCCCTGCGGGCGGCGGGATACAATCAAGCGGCTCTTGATACGTGGTTCCTCGAGCCGTCGGGGTGGATGGAACAACGTGTTCGCGAACATGAAGCGATACGAGATGAGTTGCTGGAAATTTTCCGGGCCGCCGACTTCCCGACGGCAACTCCGCAGGCCGGGAGCTACCTATTCCCGCAATTGCCGCCGCTTGCCGTCGACCCGCATACCTTTGTCAGACTGCTTCGCCACCAGGCAGGCGTGACGGTAACACCGGGAGCGGAATTCGGCCCCGGTTCACATGACAGCATCCGGCTCAACTTTTCCCAAGACCACGCTGCGTCAGTAGCGGCCGTAGAGCGGATCGTAAAAATGGTGGAGGTCTATCGGACATGATCCAGAATGGTGACCAGCCGATCCCACAGGGTAGGTATGTACCTGCGGTTCGCCACGCAGACCTGATCTATACGTCGGGGATGACACCCCGAAAGGCCGGGAAGCTATTATATTCCGGTAAGATCAGGGCCGGCGATCCCGTGGAATCCCACCGTGATGCCGTCCGCCTGGCTACCACCAATGCGTTGCTTGCTGCCCGGGCATGTCTGCAAGAAGGCGAGAAGCTATCGGTAATCCTGCAGCTCACTGTCTTTCTCAATGCAGAGCCGGATTTTTCGGAACACTCAACGATTGCGGATTATGCCTCCGAGACGGTGATAGAGCATTTGGGGCCCGGCAGCATTGGAAGTCGCGCCGCCGTAGGTGTCGCGTCGCTTCCGGCAAATGCAACCGTGGAGGTAGTATTGACAGGGAGCGTCGTTTCGTAGGTGAGCGAGGATTCCCCGCCGATTTGCCCGGCGAGGATGATAGCTCCCAGCGGGCAAGGGGCGCGCTGGCTCGCGTCGCTCACAACCACATATTTACACGCGATTATGGAGTAGGTTCGTGATGAATACCTATACAGCGCTTTTTCTCTCCCATGGCGGTGGTCCGCTGCCGCTTCTTGGCGATCCGGGTCACCGGGAAATGGTCTCGTGTCTGGAGCAGATCGCCTCCATGATCCCGCAACCGGATGCTCTCGTTGTCGTCAGTGCCCATTGGGAACAGCATGTTCCGAGGATTACCTCAGGGGCGAGGCCGCCGTTGATCTATGACTACTCCGGATTTCCTGCAGAGTCCTACGATATCCGCTACCCGTGTCCCGGGGAGCCAGCCTTGGCTCAAAAGATTCACAATCTGCTGAGCGATTTCTCAATCCGCTCCGAGCTTGATGAACAAAGAGGGTTCGATCATGGTCTTTTCGTTCCTCTCAAAATCATGTACCCGAAGGCCGATATTCCGTGTGTCCAGGTATCTCTGGTCGACTCGCTTGATCCGCGTGAGCATTACGAGATAGGCCGTGCCCTTGGCTCCTTGCGTCACGAAAACATTTTGCTCATAGGATCCGGTTTCTCTTTTCACAACATGAGGGCATTTTTTCAGCCGGCCTCCCCTGAATCACGGGAGTTGAACCATGTTTTTGACAGCTGGCTGCAGGACACCTGCTCCAATCCGGACTATTCAGAAGAAGAAAGAATGCAGATGCTCTGCCGGTGGTCCGATGCCCCGGGGGCGCGCTATTGTCATCCCCGCGAGGAGCATCTGCTTCCCCTCCATGTTTGTTGCGGGGCGGCGCAAGCGCCTTGTACGAAATCTTATGAGCTTGAGATACTGAACAAAAGATCGAGCATGTACCTGTGGTGAGCGGCGAGCCGACAAGCCGGGCGATGCGGACTCAAGCGTGCGGCCGGGGTCGGGTTTAGGGGCCGGCGAAGATTTTCGCGAAATCGACCGCTTCACTTTTTTCCTGCGGCAGAGTGATTGAGTCTTCTATTCGGTGGAGATGTTCGTTCATGATCTTCCGCGCGGAAGAAGCGTCCCCGGAGATGATGGCGTCGAGGAGGAGTTGGTGGTCTTCTTCGGAGCACACGGTATTGTTGCTGGTGCCGAACATGCCGATAATAAGTGATGTTCGAGACACCAGTTCCCTGAGGAAATCGTGGAGAATGAAGTTTTCAGAAAACTCGGCAAGAGTGAGATGGAACTGACCGGATAGGCGGATTGCACCATGGCGGTTGCCGGCACGAAGATGTTTCGTTTCTTCTTCGATCATGCCGCGCAGGACTTTAGTCTGTTCTCTTGTAATCCGCTTAACGACTCGTTCAACAATAGTACCTTCAATAGTGCGTCGTGCCTCAAAAACATGGCGGGTTTCCCGCGGCTCGGGAGTTGCGACGAAAGCACCGATATTGGGCCGGAGTTCGACAACGTTGTGATTCGAGAGAACGAGCAGGATTCGGCGAATCCTGGTGCGACTGACATTGAATGTTTTACTGAGTGCCTCTTCCCCTAATTTCGTGCCGGCGAGCAGCCGTTGTTCGATGATGGCGCGGTAGATTTTGTCATAAATCTCCTGGTCATTATCCTTGAGTGCACCGTTTGTTGCGTGAGTACGGGGTGCGGTCGATGTTTTGTCGGTGGTTGATTTGGGTTTCATCAGCAGGCGCGGTACGAATGGGTTCTCGATTGATTCGGTCTCGTCTGTGAGATCTGGACGGGGGTGGCTTGTTGGCCGGGACAGCACCGAGTGTGTCCCACTGAAACGATGGTGGTAAGCTACGTTGGTTGTCAACAAAAGTCAATCGGCATTGCACACGATCACGGGGCGCATCATTCACCGAGGACCTGTCGCCGGCATCTCCGTCGGCGACAGGTCGCTCTTATGCCGGTGCTACTGGCGGAAGCGCTCGCAGGCCGACCACCTCGTCATCATGAAATAGTAGACGACTCCTGCGGGGATCAGGCTGGCATACCACGACACTGCGGAGAAGGTCAAAGCAACCACTGCACCGACAAGTGAAGCGATGACGGCTGCCCAGTTTACCCCCTTGTAGGGTCCATTTTCATCGTAGAGAAGTTCGTAATTCAAGACCCGGCGCCGCAGGATGAAATAGTCGACGACGAGCACGGCAAAAATCGGGCCGAGGAACGCCGAGTAGGTCTGCACGAAAAGCTGCAGGCCTGCCGATGATTCCTCCTTGACGAGTTCCCAGGGGAACGTACCGAAGGCGGCCAGTCCGACAATGATGGTGGCCGGACGGAACTTGAGTTTCAGCACATCCATCAAGATATAGGTCGGCGGCACCACATTGTTCAAAACATTGGTGGTGACCTGGGCGAAAGCGATGAAGAGCAGGGTTATGATGAGCAGAGGGGTGTTGTCGACGGCACTGGAGAACACTTGGATAGGGTCATTGGTGCCGGTGGCGCCGGAAACCATGAGCCCGATCAATCCCATAAAGAGTGTGCAGGGCATGATGGACATCGCGTACAGCGTCGTCAGAAATCCCGGACCGCTCCCTTCCTTGAGTTCCCTGGAGTAGTCGCTGACATTGAGCATCATCGTGGCGTAAATACCGAGAAACAGCATCGTTGCACCCCAGAAGGGAGCGCCCCAGGTGCCTTCGATGTTCACCAGATTCCGGGTGATTTCATCTCCGTATTTATTGATGACGCTGTAAAACATATAGACAAGCGACAGAAGAATAAAACCACTGCCAATGTTTTCCAGCCACTTAATGCCTTTAAAACCGAAAATCGACAGCCCGATCTGCAGCAGTTGGAAGGAGATGAAGAAAAAGACGAGGTTGTCAAAACCGAAGAGCGTGGCCGAGACCGCATTGAGGGCTCCGGCGCCTATCCATGATTGGAAGCCGTACCAGACGATGGCGGGGACCGCCCGTACCAGCCCCGGAAAGCGGGTGCCGGTGAAACCGAAGGCGCTGCGTGCCTGCACCATGAAGGGAATGCCGTATTTGTAGCCGGGCGCGCCGTTCAGTGCCAGACCGATGCCGATTACCAGGCACCCTATGGCAATGGCCAGCGTCGCCTGAAGCAGATTGAGGGTGCCGACGATGCTGGATCCCATGGCGAAGGTCCCGATTGAAACACAGCCGCCAAACCAGGCGAGCAGATAGGAAACCCGGCCCATAATCCGGATTTTCTGCGGCGCAAGAGATTCTTCGCCGGCACCTTTTGTCTCAACGAACTCATCAAAATGATGTGCTGCTTGTTTCGTTTCCATGATGTCTCCTCTCGGGGGGTGCCCCCGATTCAGGAATTACCTGATTTTTGTCTGGCTCGCCATGAGCGTGCGCGTACTATCCTGCTTCTTGCCCGGTGAGGAAGTGCTCTTGTCAGGCATTGTTGCTCGACAGGTGGGCGTACTGGCCGATAAATTGTTTTGCCGGAGGAAACGCCAGGTCGCCGTGCTTGCTGGTTTCAAGTCCGAGGCTGACGAGAGATTCGGCAAGCTTTACGGCGGCGGTAACGCCTTCCACGATCGGCACGCCCACTTTCCTCTGGATCTCTGCCGTCAGATCCGCCATTCCCCCGCAGCCGAGGACGATGGCGCCGATATCGTCGTGGTCTTTGGCCTGCAGGCATTCTTCAATGATTTTAGAAAGGGCCGGGGCGGCGTCATCCTCGAGATCGAGAACGGGGATCTCGGCGGCGCGAATCCGCCGGCAGTGATGAGTGAAGCCGTAGGTTTGGAGGAGGTGTTCGGCGATAATGCCGGTGCGCCTGAGGGTCGTGACGATAGAGAATCGGGTGCTGATCAGGGTGGCCAGGTGAAAGGCGGCTTCGGCGATGCCGATAACCGGTGCCCTGGTCAGTTCCCGGGCGGCAAACAGACCGGGGTCTCCGAAACAGGCGATTATGTAGGCGTCGGTACTCTCCTGCTCGCCTGCGCGAACTTCGTCCGCAACTCCGACAGCACTCACCGCCTCATCAAAATGACACTCG
>JAZBPM010000240.1:0-6527 GCA_036351615.1 Desulfofustis sp. | reverse complement strand
TGATCACGGAGCAGGAACATAACGGCGTTACGCCCAAAAGAGGGAGCCTTTTGCAAAACTAAGATTTTTGTTCAAAATCAAGGCATGCGAAAAAATTTTACCGCAGGCATATACATGATATTCCGAGGATAAAATTATGAGCATAACGCAGAGTTTGGGCGAAAAGGTTGCTTTGCAAATGGCTCTTCTTTGATCAATTTCGATCAACAGCGGGACAGGTGTTGAACCTGTCCCGCGCCAACAGGTAACGCATTGGCCGGGCTTGTCACCTTTCCCATGGAGGTGAGATGACTGGTTTCCTGGTCCGGAGGGGGAACCTGAACGGCGCGGGGCGGTGCCCGTAGTGTGGCGACCGGCTCCCGCGCCGTTGCAGGGAGGAAGAGTTAATCAAAGGCCATATCGGTTTTCCATTCCTGCCAGACCTTGCCAACCAAGTCAATACCCGGCTTCAGCGTCTTCTTGCCGGGGCGCCAGCCGGACGGCGTCGCCTCGCCGCCCTTTGTCTCGCGGATCAGCTGGAAGGCCTGGATCTGGCGGATAGTTTCGCTGACATTGCGGCCGACCGGCGGGGTCAGGACCTCGAAACCCTGAAGGATTCCGTCCGGGTCGATCAAAAACCGCCCCCGGGTTTCAACCCCGGCAGCTTCGTCGAAAACGCCATAGGCCTTGCCGACATTGCCACCCGCGTCGGAGAGCATCGGGAAGGGGACTCCGCCGTCAACCATCTTGCTCAACTCGTCGTCATCCCACATTTTGTGGACAAACATCGAATCGATTGACATCGATAGGACTTCTACGCCAAGTTTTTGAAATTCAGAATATTTCGCGGCGACCGCCGAGATCTCGGTAGCTCAGACGAAGGTGAAATCACCCGGGTAGAAGCAGAGTACCACCCATTTACCCAGATATTCAGAGAGCGTGACATTGACGAAAGCTCCCTTATGGTAGCCGGGGGCGGAAAAATCGGGAACCTTTTGTCCAACGGTAAGCATGGTTTTCTCCTTGACTGGTTTAGTGGTATCCGGCATCGGTTCTTCCGGCGCCGTTTCGCCGACCAGACCTCCGGTTGGTCGGGCACAGCCTACTTGTTCTTCTTGTGCCATAAATGTCTCCTTGACAATGGTTGCCCCTCGGAGGGGGGAGACACGATTGCCGGTATCCCTATGCGCGCAAGACGGGTCGGTTGCGCTCCTGCGCCGTCGAGGGTGGGGGCATCCCTTCTCAGTCGGGCGGCATGCCGACGGCTAATCGTGCATATGCAAGAATACAACGTGTGAGCCGGATCGTCAAACCAAGATGAAGGTTTGCGAAAGATATTCATTCCCAAACACGACGAGTGCTTTTCCTGATCGACGGCCATAAGGCGTTGACAGAGATAAGGGTGAGCAGTACTATAGCAGCCGCCCAAATGGGCATATGTTCAGAAGGGGACCATCTGTAAATTGAAAATCATTTCAAGTGGTTCAGGGAGAATATTATGGAGCAGCAACAGCAACAGGTCGAATTGTTCGTACGGGACTGGCCGGCTTCGTCTTCGGCCGGTAAGGAGGGTTTTATCGCCCTGTGGCAGCAAGTGCAGGGACTCTCTGGTGCCACTCTGGAGTTTCATGCCCGCCCGGGAGTCAGCTATTCTCTGCGCGGCATCTGCCGGGACCGGGCAAGCCGTCCCCTGTTCGTCATGGTTGACGTGATCGATGACGATCCACGCTGGCTGTCGGTCTGTTTTTACGGCGAGGATGTCACCGATCCTGAGCAACGTGGTGATCTGGTACCGGGCGGACTGCTGGGTGAAGACGGATTGTGTTTTGATATCGATGAAGCCGACCCGTCGGTTCTCGATTATGTCCGGCAGCGCATCGACGAGGCCTATACTACGGCTTCCACTGCCTGACACCATTAACGGAGAAAAGGGCGGCAGCATATGACGGTGAGCGGTTTTCTGCTGTTGGTCGGTATCCTGGTTGCTTTTGTTGCCGCCTGGTATGGCTTGAGTTACCTTTGGACGCCGCATTTGCCGGATCCTGACGGTTACGCCAAGGTGACCGGTAATTGCGGAGATACGATGGAACTCGCCTTCAAGATCCGGCAGGGACAGGTGATTCAGACCCATACCTGGACGGATGGCTGCACGATGAGCAGGAGTTGTATCGATGCGGCGGCACGACTGGCGTCCGGAAAGGACACGGCGGCACTTGCGAAGCTGACGATGATGGACATCGTCGATGAGGTCGGCAGTGTACCCGAAACCCATCTCCACTGCGCCCAACTCGCCGAGGCGACACTGCAGCAGGCGCTGGGCGATTATCAAGCCCGGCAGCGCCGTGCCGAGGCTGACAATGGTTCGGCTGACCGGAAGGAACTAAACCGATGAATAGCAGGGGAACAGCACAATGACGACGACACGGTTGACCGTGGTGGTTGACAATCAGGCCGGTGACGGCCTGATTGCCGAGCATGGTTATTCGCTCTGGATTGAGGCGGATGACCGGATAATCCTGTTTGACACTGCCGAGAGTAAATGTCTGCAGCCCAACTGCCGGACCCTTGGTCTGGATCTTTCCCGGGTCACCGATCTGGTCCTGAGCCACGGTCACTATGATCATACCGGCGGTATCGCGCTGGTTCTGGCCGAGGCCGGCAGGCCTCAGGTCTATCTGCATCAGGCGGCGCTGCAACCGCGTTACGTGCTGCGCAACGGAACGACCATCGAGCCGGTGCGCATGCCGGAGCGATCAATGCAGGCGCTCGATCACCTACCGGGAGAAGCCATCCACTGGTTGACCCGGCCCACGCAGATCACCGATCGCATCGGTGTTACCGGCCCGATTCCGCGGCTCACCAGCTACGAAGACCCCGGTGCGCCGTTTTTCTTCGATCAGTTGGGACAACGGCCGGACCTGATTGACGATGATGTCTCAATGTGGCTTCGCACCGAGACGGGCCTGGTGATTTGCGTCGGCTGCGCCCATGCCGGTATTGTCAATATCGTCAATGAGATTGTCAGGATAACCGGTGAGCGGCGCATTGATACCATTATCGGCGGGCTGCACCTGCTGCATGCCGGACCTGAGCGGCTGCAGCAGACCGTGCAGGCGCTCAACGGCCTGGACATCAAGCGATTGGTTGCCTGCCACTGCTCAGGGGCATCGGCAGTCGATTATCTGGCGCAGCACCTGACCTGTCAGGTGATCCATGGCCACTCCGGTCTGTCCTTGTCCTTTTGAATGGTGCCTGGTGCCGGATGGCGGCAGATGGCTCACGGAATTGTCAGGCGGTTTAAGCCCTTTACCCGAAAGCCCTGGCGGCCGGTTTCGATGATATTG
Organism: Desulfofustis sp.; assembly: GCA_036351615.1. Classification (GTDB taxonomy): domain Bacteria; phylum Desulfobacterota; class Desulfobulbia; order Desulfobulbales; family Desulfocapsaceae; genus Desulfofustis. The sequence goes on along the minus strand of JAZBPM010000240.1, from coordinate 3,204 downwards.
AGACAGCCGTAGGTCTGCTCGATCCGAAAGAGATTGGCCAGCGGCATACCGAGGACGGTGCAGAGGATCACCCGGTTGACTCCGGCATGCGCCACCACGGCGGAAACCGTATCCGTCTTGGCGACGATAGCTTCGAAAACCGGCCAGACCCGCTTCTGCAGATCGCTGAAACTTTCGCCGCCTGCCGGACGAAAGCCGGCGACATCGAGTCCGCGAGCCTCATATTCTCCCGGGTACCGGGCCCGGACATCACCGACCCGCAATCCCTCCCAGCTGCCGAGACTAATTTCTTTTAAGGCCGGCTCAATGTCCGGCCGACACCCCAAACGCAGACAGATGATGCGAGCGCTGTTCAGGCAGCGGGTCAGCGGACTGCAGAAGACCCGCTCGACGGAGCGCGCGGCGAGCATCGGCGCCAGCCGGGCGATCTGTTCCTTGCCCCGATCAGTCAGCGGCAGGTCGCGCTGGCCGATGAACCGCTGCGGTGTTGATTGGGGAATTTCCCCATGACGGAGCAGGAAGATGGTTGCCATGATTGAAAGTCCGGTTATGCCGACCAGTCCGTTCTACCGGACGGTGCTGCGCTGCTGTTCGCCGAAATCATTTTGTAACCGCTCTTCGATCTGCTCATTTCTATACCGCGGTTATACATCATAGAGATAATGACAGTGGCGACATCCTTCCGGTGCTTGGGGCATTGCCTCGATTGCGGCCTGAAAGGCCTCCTTCATTTTGATCAGGTCGCGGCCGATATCGGCGTTGCTCAGTGTCTGGTCGTGCGCGTTGACTCGCTGCTCGAACCGGCGTCGATAAAAAGTGCAGGTTTCGCTGTGCCACAAGGATTCCAGATCCGTTTCGGGAAGTCTGCCGTAATGCGCGGTGGGGAAGGTGATCTTCTCGCCGAAAAATCGAGAAGGGCCGCCGATCGCCAGGTTAATGCACGGTGCGACGGAACCGTCATGTCGAATAAACAGAGAGTCCCGCGGATCCTGATCGCAAACCGGTAATTCTTCGGGCGTAAATGAAAAGGAGGTCGTGCGAATACCGCGTTTTCGGGCCAGCCGTGTTGCCTTTTTCAACGCTTTCTCGAGATGCCGAATCTGTTTCGTCTCTTTGTCGGCAAACAATCCGAAGGCGGCGCCATGTTCGCCGCGGATGACGTCGCATTGTTTAAAGTTTACCTGGTCGGCCCCAAGCTGCGCGGCACATTCGATGATCTCTTCCAGCTGGTGCTGGTTCATACTCATGATGACAAAATTGATCATTACCAGCGGGCGGCGATCGATTCGTCGTGAGGTGAGTGTTTTGATGTTGGTGCAAACCCGGTCGAAATCTGCGCCTTTCCGGATCGCTTCATAGGTGGTTTTGTCCGCCCCGTCGATGGAAAAACCGATCCAGTTCAGCCCCGTGTCGAGCAGGGCGTCGATCATCGTATCGTTGAGCAGCAGACCGTTGGTCAGAAAACCGGCGTCACAACCGGCGGCCTTGGCCTGCCTGATCCAGCTCAGCAGGTTCGGCTGGAGGAGCGGTTCGCCGCCGCCGGTAAAATCGATTGATTTTACTTCACCCAGGTACGGCAGCAAGGCCTGCCAGACTTCCTCGCGCATGTGCCCACCATTTGGAGCGCATCGGCGCACGCCTTCCCAGGGGCACATGATACACCTGAGATTGCAGGCAATGGTCGATTCCAGCTGCCAGAGCCGCCAGCGTCTGAATTCCTGGGGCTTGAGCTGATCTGTCTGGCTGAGCGTCTTGTCTCGGAGGTGTTTTAAACGATTGTCCACAACCGTGGGCCAGGCGATCGCTGCCAGCGCCAGCAGGCGGCCGGTGCACTCCAGCCATACCTCACCGGCCGGGCCGGCGGCGGTGTGGACGATCTGCCGGGCGATCTCCTCCTCGGCAGCGCCGCAATCGACCGTTGGGCAGAGCCCCGGCCGAGCCGCTTCGCGCATGGCATTCCGTTCAAACGAGCTGTTGACCGTTCCCGGGTAGATATTGACAACTTCAATTCCTTTCGGCTCAAGTTCCAACCGCATGGTATTGGCCATGACAGCCAGCGCCGATTTACTGCCGCCATAGACACCGACCGTCGGTATCGGCACCCGCCCGGCGCTGGAGACGATATTGACGATGCGTCCCGTTCCCCTGATGATCATTGCCGGCAGCAGCGTCTGTATCAGCAGGAGCGGTGCAAAGGTGTTGACTTCAAAGAGATAGCGGATTTTCGCCTCTTCGGCTTCTTCCATCAGGGCAAAATAGCCGAGGCCGGCGTTATTGAAGACCAGATCGAGATGTCCGGCTTCCGCGAGGGCCTGCTCGGCCAGCCTGGCGGCCTCGCCCGGTACCGAGAGATCGGCGGCAACAGTGATAATCCTGGTTCCGTTCGGCAGGGATTCTGCCAATTGCTCGAGGCGACTGGATGATCGAGCGTGCAGGACCAGCAGACCGGCCGGCTCGCTGAGTTGTTTCACCAATGCCGACCCGAGTCCCCCGGTGGCGCCGGTGATGAGGATATGTTTCCCGGCAAAAAAAGAGTGCGGCACCGCGCCTCTCCTCGGTTTTCTTGAGCGTGGACATCCGCCTGAACGTCCAGATTAAGACAATAACTCAGCCACTTTACTCTCTTTCTTTTTCTTCGGCAAGCAGATGACGGGGTATTCGTGATATCTGCGAGGGTCCGGATCGACCGCAATCGGCTGGTCGGCCCTTCCGCCCATGACCCGGTGTTCAGCGTTCGTTATGACGTTCCGTCAAGGGGGTTAGGCTGATGAAAGCGGCAGCGCTTGTCAGCGGACTATCAGGTTGTGCAGCTCGTTTTTGTCGTCGGCCTCGATCGGGAATTCCTGTTCGAGGATCTCGCCGATCCGAACGATGGCTGCACAGATGGCCTCGCATTGGTGCCCGGTTTTGACCCCGTCGGTGACCAGTGAGACGATTTCCTGCCAGCGCTGCCGGTCGATTTTTTCATTGATGCCGCGATCGCCGAGGACCCACACCCGTTGTTCGAGAACGGAGATGTAGAGCAGGATGCCGTTTTCCGCCTTGGTCTTGTAGAGCTGTTCGGTAAAAAAGGACATCGTTGCACTGCGCCGAACTTCCTCTTCCGCCTGGCGCTGGGAGAGAAACAGGCGCAGCAGAGGGGGGAATCGTTTGATGATCTGCTGACAGAGCAGAAAAACGACGCAGAAAAAGGTAATGAACAGC
>JAZBPM010000239.1:0-11884 GCA_036351615.1 Desulfofustis sp. | reverse complement strand
GGCCGCTTTGACGCCGACGCCGCCGCCGGCCACCGACCGGACCGACGATATTAAGCCGTAACCGCGGTCCGCCTGCAGCTTTAGGGGAGCTTAAAAAATTCGGAATTTCGTTCAAGATCGAGGCGCGCAAGAAAATTTTACCGCAGGTATATACATGATATTCCAAGGATAAAGTTTGATTGCGCAACGATGAGATTGGGCGAAATGACAATTTTTCAAGGTTCCCTTGAGAAAAACGAAATTCAAAGAGGTAATATCATGGCAATCGCTCTGCGCAGTACCACCACCACGCATGGCAGGAGAATGGCCGGCGCCCGCTCGCTATGGCGGGCCAACGGGATGACCGAGGAGCAATTCGGCAAACCGATCATCGCCGTCGTCAACTCCTTCACCCAACTGGTTCCCGGTCACATGCATCTGCACCAGGTCGGCCAGATGGTCAAGCAGCGGATCGAACAACTCGGCTGTTTTGCCCCGGAGTTCGATACCATCGCGATCGATGACGGCATCGCCATGGGACACGCCGGTATGCTTTATTCCCTGCCGTCCAGAGAGCTGATAGCCGATTCCATCGAGTACATGTGCAACGCCCACCAGGTCGATGCGATGGTGCTCATCGCCAATTGCGACAAGATCGTGCCGGCCATGTTGATGGCCGCGATGCGGCTCAATATCCCGGCGATCTATGTCTCCGGCGGACCGATGGAGGCCGGGCAGGCATTGGGACGAGGGCTCGATCTGGTCGACACGATGATCATGGCCGCCGATCAATCGGTCAGCGATGAAGACATCGCCACCATCGAGCGGGCCTCCTGTCCGACCTGCGGTTCATGCTCGGGCATGTTCACCGCCAATTCGATGAACTGTCTGGCCGAGGCCCTCGGTATGGCCCTGCCCGGCAACGGTACGGTGGTCGCCACCCACGCACTGCGGCGGCAGATGTTCACCGGCGCAGCGGAGCGGATCGTGGCCCTGTGCGAGGCGTGGTACGGCAACGAGGATGCCTCGGTGCTGCCGCGTTCGATCTGTACCAAGGAGGCCTTCGAAAACGCGATGGCCCTCGATATCGCGATGGGCGGTTCGACCAATACGGTGCTGCATATCCTGGCCATCGCCCACGAGGCTGAAGTCGACTTCAAAATGGCCGACATTGACCGTTTGTCGCGCAAGATCCCTAACCTGTGCAAAGTCTCGCCGAGTTCGCCCTACCATGTCCAGGACGTCAACCGGGCCGGCGGCATCCTCGGTATCATGGGTGAGCTGGACCGTTGCGGGCTGCTCGATACGAGTGTCGGCCGGGTGGATGGCATGAACCTGGCCGAGGCGCTTGACGCCTATGACATCATGCGGCCGTCCGCGGGCGAAGAGGCGCTGCGCCTCTACGGCGCTGCGCCGGGCAACAGCGGCCGCAACCTGATCATGGGCTCTCAGGGTAATCAATACCCGGAACTGGACCGGGATCGAAAAGGCGGCTGTATCCGCGACCGGGACCACGCATATTCGCCCGATGGCGGCCTGGCAGTGCTCTACGGCAATATTGCCGAGAAGGGCAGCATCGTGAAGACCGCCGGCGTCGATGCGTCGATCCTGAACTTCACTGGTCGTGCCAAAGTGTTTCAGTCCCAGGAAGAGGCCAGTGAGGGCATCCTCGGCGGTGCGGTGGTCGCCGGCGATGTGGTCTTTATCATTTACGAGGGGCCGAAAGGCGGACCGGGTATGCAGGAGATGCTCTACCCGACCTCTTATATCAAGTCGATGAAACTCGGCACGAAATGTGCGCTGGTCACCGACGGGCGGTTTTCCGGAGCGACTTCCGGACTATCGATCGGCCACGTTTCTCCGGAAGCTGCCGCCGGCGGCCTGATCGGCCTGGTAAGGGACGGCGACCAGATCGAGATCGATATCCCGAATCGCTCCATCATGCTGCAGGTGCCGGCCGAGGAACTGGATCGCCGACGCCGCGAGGAAGAGGCCCGGGGAGACCAGGCCTTCAAGCCACAGCGTGATCGGCAGGCGCCAAAATCGCTGCAGGCCTATGCCCGGTTCGCCGCCTCGGCGGATACCGGAGCGGTCCGTATTCTCTAACCCCCATGACGGGGCGTCACAGCGAACAATGAAAATCGGCGCCGTGGTCGGAAAGGCTGTTTGGTTTTTGAAAGTGAGCGGGGGACAGGTTAAAACCTGTCCCGCCGATTTTCATATAAACCCTGCCGTATGGATGTGGGCGGCGCTCATGCAGGCCGCCCGCAACAGGTTCGATGGCTGACATCCTCTTCATCTGCCCCTATCCGGAACTGGCCGAGATCGGTTTGAAGGTGATCGGCGACGACGATGATGTCGATATCCGCATCACCCGCATGGATGAGGCTGTCGAGTTGGCTGCCGGCGCGGAAAAAAATGGCTATCAGGTCATCGTCAGCCGGGGCTTGACCGCCTCCAAGATCAAACAGTCCGGAATAGAGCTGCCGGTCGTCGATATCCGCATCGGCGGCTATGACATTCTGCGGGCCTACAAGGAAGCCAAGAATCTTGGCAATCGGGTTGGCATCGTCGACGTCGAGGATGTGATTCTCGGCCTGCCCAGTCTCGAGAAGATCATCGAAGACACGCTGATCAAGTACACCTGTCAGAACGATCTCGACGATATCTCCTATGGCATCGGGTTGCTCAAGGAAAAGGGCGCCGACGTCGTCATCGGCAAGATCGCCATGGCCCGGGAGGCCAGGGCGCAGGGGCTGGACGCGGTGATCATTACCTCGGCGTTCGAGACCGTGCGTACCGCGCTGCTCGAAGCGCGCCGGGTCAATGAAGTGAGAAAGTTGGAAAAACGCAAGGCCGAACAGCTCAAGGCGATCTTCAACTTCACGTATGACGGCATTATCGTGCTGGACCGGCATGCCCGGATCACCGTATTCAACCGGGTGGCCGAGGAGCTGTCCGGCTGGTCGGCGGAACAGGCGATTAACCGTGACGTCACGGAGGTCATACCCGACGCCGGCTGCCATCTCCTGCTTCAGTCCGGACGCCCCGAACTCGGGGCGGTTTTCGAGATCGGCTCGGTCAAGGTGGTCGGCAACCGGATACCGATCATCGTCGACCGCAGGATCGAAGGGGTGGTGACGACATTTCAGAAACTGGATGCGCTGCAGAAAATCGAGAGCAAGGTGCGGCGCAAGCTATCGGACAAAGGCCTGACCGCCCATTACCGTTTTTCCGATATCATCGGCCGCAGTCCGGCACTGCTGGAGGCGGTGGCGCTGGGGCGGGAGTATGCGGCCATCGATTCGACCATTTTGCTCTACGGGCGAACCGGGACCGGCAAGGAGATCTTTGCCCAGGCCATCCATAACGCGAGTCGGCGCAGGAATGAGCCGTTCGTCGCGATCAATTGCGCCGCGCTGCCCGAGTCCATCCTTGAGAGTGAGCTTTTCGGTTATGTCGAGGGCGCCTTCACCGGTGCTCGTCGGGGCGGCAAGGCCGGGGTTTTCGAGATGGCCCACGGCGGCACCCTGCTCCTCGATGAAGTCGGCGAGATGCCGCCGATGTTGCAATCACGGTTCCTTCGGGCAATCGAACAGCGCGAAGTCATGCGGTTGGGTGACAATCGTATCCTGCCGATCAACGTCCGCCTGATCGCGGCGACCCATCGCAATCTCAGGGAGATGGTGGCCGACGGGCAGTTTCGCGAAGATCTCTATTACCGCCTCAACGTCTTGTCACTACCCATCCCGACGCTAAACCAGCGGCGGGAAGATATCTTGCCGATTGCCGACCACTTTCTCCAGGAATTCTATGCCGCTCAAGGCAAGCCGCCGGGCTTGTTTTCTCAAGATTCTCAGGATTTGCTTCTGGAGTATGCTTGGCCCGGTAATATCAGGCAGCTGCGCAACGCGATGGAGCGTTTGTCGGTATTGACACCGGGGGGGGTGATCAACGCTGAAGATGTTCGCAAGGCTCTGCAGCTCCAGGAGTTCGCTGCCGACGCAGGCGGCGAACCAGCATTCCGCCGCCTGCCGGCTGAAACAGAGGTCGATCCGGTAATTGCCGGCGTCCCGGCCCGTGAGACCGCACCTCCTCCGCAGAGATTGGATCACGAAACGGCCTCCTACGAATACCGGCTCATCCAAAAGGTCCTGCAGGAGTGCCGCGGCAGCAAAACAGCGGCGGCCCGCAAGCTCGGTATCAGTCGCACCACCCTGTGGCGGAAGCTGCAGCATATCGACGCGACAGCCCCGTCGGCCCGAAAATAATCTTTTCTATGAAAATCGGTGGGACAGGTTTTAACCTGTCCCCCGCTCACTTTCAAAAACCAACCGGATCTTCCGACTACGGCGCTGATTTCCATCATTCGTTGTGACGTCCCGTCTAAGGAGTTTGTAGCACGCGTGGGTCGGGCGCGACCCGTAGAGTGATGACCAGCGAGTGGGTGTTTCGTTTATGAAACATATTGAAACATGTTTCATAACGGGAACAAAACGGGGCTGGTTGTATCCCCTTCCCGGTGTTTCCATCTTTTGGTTTTCCCCCCGTACTACATTTTTCGTTCGCCATTCCGAAAACATCACCACCTCTGTAAAATTGCCTCGATGAGCCGTCTGTTTGGCCTGGTCTTTGCTAGTATAACAGGGATGGGGTGAGGTGTTTCACCATAGAGACGGCGGAAAGCAACCGGCGAGTTGCTGACTTCCGCCGCATGTTTCATCTTGGTGCCCGTTTCCTGCTGCGTAGCAAGCAACGGGCAGGAAGGTGACAACGCGAAAGATCGCCGGCGACAAGAATCAATCGTGCGTAAAAGGAGGTGCAGCGAAGTCCGTTATTCGATCAAACAGCCACAGGCTGGGAAGCCGGATGGGCCTCGCGCCGGTTCGGCTGCAACTCAAACTCGTAAGCAAAAGAGGTGTGTGTATGCTGAGTGTGAAAAAATGTTTTCGATTGTCCGTATTGGCAGTCTCCTCGTTCCTGCTTGCCTTTACAGCTCAAGCGGGCGATGGGCCGGATGGCTATCCGGAACGACCGATCGAAGTGGTCGTTCAGTACGGCGCCGGCGGCGGCAGCGACAACTTTGTCCGTAACCTGATGATGCCTGCCGCTGAAATCCTGGGAGTCAACATTAACGTCACCAACATGACCGGTGGCGCCGGAGTCAAGGCGTCCAAATATGTGCTGGCGCAGCCGGCGGACGGGTACACCATCTACAATTTCAGCCCCGAGCAGCTGATCAACACCGTTCTCGGGCGTGAAAATTACAGCGAAGAGTTTGCTCCGCTGGTCCAGGTACAGCAGGACATGAGCATGTTCTATGTCAATCCCGACAACAAGAACTTTCAGACCGCTGAAGAATTGATTGCCTATGCCAAGGCAAACCCGGGCAAAGTACAGTTTACCGGCACCACCCCGACCAGCCCCGATGAGATCATCATCATGCGATTTGCCAAGGCTGCCGGCATCGACGTCAAGTATGTGCCGTTTGACAAGGCGCCGAAGAGCCATGCTGCCGTACTTGGCGGGCATCTCGACGTGCTGCATGAAGAGCCGGGTTCGGTTATCTCGCTGATCGAAGCGAAGAAACTGATCCCTATTATCGTTTTCAACGACAAGCGTTTGGATAAGTTCCCCGATGTCCCGACCTCTGTTGAGCTGGGTATCGATATAACCAGTGGCCGTTGGCGCGGTCTTGCCGTCAAGAAAGGAACACCGCAGCCGATCATTGACTATCTGGCCGAGTCCCTGAAAAAAGCAGCCGACAGTGAGTCCTACCAGAAGTACCAGGCGGCAGCCCTGCTCGATCAGCGGCCGGGCTGGAAAGGTCCTGAGGAATTCGGCAAGTTCTGGGAAGAAGAGTTCCAGGCAAACAAAGAAATTCTGACCCAATTGGGCTACGTCAAATAGACTGCCGGATCGGGCGAACCATCAGGTCCGTCTGAAAAAGCAGAATAAACTGCCGTCCCTTCAACGACCGGTGCCGGTTTTTCGGCCGGTACCGGTCCCGTTTATCAAAGGAGCTAAGGAGAGGTTTGTGTTGAAAGCATTTTTGAAAGCTGACGTGATTATCAGTGTCATCCTCTTCGCCGTCTCCCTGTACCTGCTAAACGAGATCAAGATCTACGATTCGGGGAGCGTTTACGGCAAACTCGGTCCCGCCTATTGGCCCAAGTTCGTTTTGTACATGATCATGTTTCTCAGTGTCGGGGTGGCCTTTTTTTCGATCAAGGGGGTTCTGCAGGGAACTGTACCGGCCTTTGAACGGTTGCAGTTTTCGGCGGCGAACCTGCGCTTTGGTGCTGCCGTGGCTCTGATCGCCGGCTATCTCTTGTTGTTGCCGTATGTCGGCTTTCTGGTACTGACACCGTTACAGATGATCGCCTTCATGTTTCTGCTCGGCGAGCGGAACAAGGTGCTGATTTTTTCCATACCGTTTGTCCTGACGCTCGGCATCGTACTGTTGTTCACCAAGGTAATGTATGTCCCACTGCCCCGTGGCGCCGGGATTTTTCTCGAGATCAGCCACCTGTTGTATTGATCGGTAAAGGAGCCTGAATCAATGGAAATCTGGTTTACCGCATTCCATAACGTGTTTTCTCCGATGGCGCTGCTGTTCATCTGCGGCGGTGTCCTGATGGGTGTCATGCTCGGCGCCATTCCCGGTCTGAACTCGACCATGGGAACCGCCCTACTGATTCCCTTCACCTATGCGATGGACGCCACCACCGGCCTGCTGCTGCTCGCCGCGGTCTATTGCGGCGGCACCTTCGGCGGTTCGATCTCGGCCATCCTGTTCAATGTTCCCGGCTCGCCGGAGGCATCGGTGACCGGCTTTGACGGCTACCCGATGGCCAAGGCCGGCAAGGCCGGCAAAGCACTCGGTATTGCCATCTTATGTAGTTGCATCGGCGGATTATTCAGTGTTGGAATCATGAACCTGATCTCGCCACAGCTGGCCAAGGTCGCGCTCAGTTTTTCCGAACCTGAATATTTTGCCCTGGCCTTTGCTGCACTGACGCTGATCGCCTCTCTGGGCGGTACCAAGATGACGAAGGCCTTCCTGGTCGGTTTTGTCGGACTGCTCATTGCCACCATCGGTATTGATCCGATGTCCGGCGTCGAGCGATTGACCTTCGGTTGGAGCGGCCTCATCGGCGGGGTCAACTTCATCGTCGCGCTGATCGGAGCGTTTGCCATCGGTGAAATCCTGATGACCGCCGAAACGGGATCGAAGATCGATGGCGAGGAGGAAGTCAAGGTTTCAACGGAATTCCCATCGCTGGTTGAAATGCTCAAGCTGAAGTGGAATGTGCTGCGCTCGGCGGTGATCGGCACCCTGATCGGTATTCTACCCGGCGTCGGTGCTACCACTGCATCGTTTGTCGGGTATTCGGAAGCGGTACGCTGGTCGAAGCATCCCGAAAAATTCGGTACCGGTATCGCCGACGGCATTGCCGCACCGGAGACCTGCAACAACGCGGCGGCGGGCGGTGCCATGGTACCGTTGCTGACGCTTGGTATTCCCGGCAGTGCGACGACGGCGGTCATTATCGGCGGCTTTATGGTCCACGGCCTGCAGCCGGGACCGATGTTGTTTTTGAATCAGCCCGATCTGATGTATTCGATTTTTCTGGCGATGTATGTTGCCAACGTGTTCATGCTTTTTGCCGGAGTTATTGTCGCCAAACTCTTTTCCAATTTCCGGAAAATCCGTTATTCGATCCTCGGCCCGTGTATTTTCGTCTTTGCCACCGTCGGTGCGTTCGGCATCAGCAACTCGATGTCCGATGTCTGGATCATGTTTGCCTTCGGACTGCTTGGTTACGTGATGAAAAAGTATGACTATTCGGTCGCTCCGTTGATCATCGCCCTGGTCCTCGGCGGATTGGCGGAGGAGTCATTGCGGCGCGGCATGCGCATGGAGGATTATGACCTGATCGCCTTTCTCAGCCGGCCGATTTCCGGTACGATTTTGGCTGTCGCGATGGCGACGTTTCTCTACACGCTCTACAGCCGGTTGCGGCATAAGCCCAACCTGCTCGCCGGAGAAATGAAGCAACCGAGCCTGTAATGAATAACTATTGAGCTTTCAACTCCCACAACGCGGCGGCTGCAAGAAGCCCGTCGATGAACGACTCCGGAGAATAAACCGACCATGATCGTCAACAGCGCCTGTCTGACCGGTGTCAGAGCAATAGAAGTGCGGCAGCGGGAGATTTCTCCCGGGCCTGACCAGATTCTCGTCAAGACCCATGCCGCCGGCATCTGCGGCCAGGACAAGAATCTCTACAACGGTATCATCCCGCCGGCCGGCGGCCTGCACACCGAGATGCGCACGCCGTTCGGTTACCCATACTTCTTCGGCCACGAGGCCGGCGGCACCGTGGTTGAGGTGGGAGCTAACGTGCGCGGCTATCGGCCCGGCGACCGGGTTGTCGCCTTTGGCTGGGTGGAGACCTACAGCGATTATTTTGTCGCCGGAGAGGACGACCTCGAACCCGCGCCGGAAGGCCTCGAAATGGATTTGGTGGCCCTTGGCGAGCCGATCGGCTGTGCGGTCTTCTCCGGTCTCTGCTCAAAGGTACAACTGGGCGACACCGTTGCCGTCATCGGTATGGGTTTTGCCGGGCAGGTCATCGCCCAGGTGGCCAAGAAGAAAGGAGCGTATCGGGTCATCGGTGTCGATGTCGTCGATGGTAAACTGGCGCTTGGCAAACAGCTCGGCCTTGATGAGGCGATCAACAGTTCCGAGACCGATCCGCTCGCGGCCATTCTCGATTTGACCGGCGGTGAGGGTGCCGATGTTGTGGTCGAGGTTGCCGGTACCGGCGAGGCGGTGCAGCTCTGTAATGACGCGGTCAAACACAACGGCACACTGGTCTTTTATTCCTGGATCACCCAGGATATCAAGCTCAATATCTCGCGCTGGCATAACAATTCGTTGCAGGTCGTCAATACCGGACTGGTTCATCACGGCGTGCTGCAGCGGCATATCTGGGTACCCCAAGCGCTGCGGCCGGTGCTGCTCGGCCAGCTCGATATCGTCCCGCTGATTACCCATACCTTTCCGCTGGCCAGGATCGATGAGGCGATGGAGGTCGCCAACAACGATCCGGCCGCAATCAAGGTGCTGTTGCGCCCGTAATGCGAGAAGGTGTGGCGATGATGAGAGACAAGTAGGCGCGTTGTAACTGACAATGAGCGAATTTTTCTATCGACAGGTGGCCAAAGCGGCCCAGCGGGACGAGGTGATACCGGGGCAGACCGTTTCGCTGAAGGTCGATCTGGCGCTTGCCCATGACGGTACCGGCCCGGCCGTCTTGCAGGAGCTGAAGGAGCGCGGATCCCGCCCGGCCGGCTGCTGCCGGACCTTGTTTACACTGGATCATGCATTTCCGGCGCCGACCGTGCGGGATCGTGAGTTTCAGCTGGAACTCGCCGAATTTGCCGGTCGCCACCAGATTCTGCTCTATCGAAACGGTGAAGGCGTCCTCCACCAGGTCGTCGCCGAAGAAGAGTCGCTGTGGCCGGGCATGATCATCGTCGGGGCCGACGGCCATGTTGCCACGGCGGGTGCTTTCGGTGCCCTGGCCTTTTCTGTATCCGGCCCACGGTTTGCCGAGGTGATTTGTCGAGGAACCTATGATCTGAGTGTTCCCGAACAGGTGGTGATTGGTGTTACCGGCAGAATTTCGCCGCTGGTCATGGCCCGTGATGTGGCGATGGAGATCCTGCGCAGCCACGGTGATCTCGTCCGGGGCAAGGCGGTCGTACTGACCGGTACCGCTGTCGACCAACTCTCTATCAGCGAAAAAATGGCGCTCTGTAATTTTCTGCCCGAGGGCGGAGTCGTTACCGCCTTTGTTCTACCGCAAGGTGAACGGGCAGTTTGCGATATCGCAATCGACGCCGGGGGGGTGCAGCCACTCGTCGCTTTGCCCGGTGAGCAGCTGACATTCGCCGCTCCGGAAACGCTCAACGATCGACGTATCAGCATGGCGCTGATCGGTAGCTGCTCCTCGGGGCGGCTTGAGGATATCAAGGCAGTTGCTGAAATTCTGCTCAAGCACGGCATCCATCCCGAAGTGACCTGCCTGATCACGCCGGCTTCCCGCAACGTGTTGGAGGCGATGGATACGTTGAAACTGTCGGCAGCCCTGCGCGGCGCCGGGGCTATCGTACTGCCGCCCGGCTGCGGCCCATGTCCCGGTCGGCATCTGGGTCTGCTCAGTGCTGCCGATACGGCCATTACCACGACGATCAGGGCCAACCCGGGCCGGATCGGAGCAGCGGAAGCCGATATTTTCCTGGCTTCACCGCTGACTGCGGCCTGGTCCGCGGTCAAAGGACGGATTACCGGGCCCGATGGCCGGTAGCCATACAGAGGAGCCAGCAAAAGACGATGATCTTTTGTTTTTCATTATTATTATTGAGTCTTAAGGAGTAGAGAATCATGAGCTTTAAAAGTGGACGTCATTTTCTGCAGATCCCCGGCCCGACCAATGTTCCCGATCGGGTGTTGCATGCTATCGGACACCCGACCATCGACCATCGTGGTCCTGATTTTCACAAACTCTCAGAGGAGGTACTGCTCGGATCGAGACGGATCTTCAAGACCTCCGGCCCGGTTATTATCTTCCCGACTTCAGGAACCGGTGCCTGGGAGGCGGGATTGATCAATACCCTGAGTCCCGGAGACAAGGTGTTGATGTTCGAGACCGGCCATTTCGCCACGCTCTGGTGCACCATGGCCCGTAAATTCGGGATCGAAGTGGACTTTGTGCCGACCAACTGGCGGCACGGCGCCGATCCGCAGATTGTTGAAGAAAAGCTGAAGGCCGATACCGAGCGGACCATCAAGTCGGTCAATATCGTCCACAACGAGACCTCTACCGGGGTTACCAGCCGCATCGCCGAGATCCGTCAGGCCATCGACAATGCCGGCCACCCGGCCCTGCTCATGGTCGATACGATCTCTTCGCTTGGTTCGGTCGATTATCGGCACGAGGAGTGGGGTGTCGATGTGACCGTCGGCTGCTCGCAGAAAGGGTTGATGCTGCCGCCCGGTCTCGGATTCAACGCCGTCAGCGAAAAGGCGCTGGAAGCCTCGAAACACAACGGTTTCAATCGTCACTTCTGGGACTGGAACGACATGCTCAAGGCCAACGCCAACTATTGGTATCCGTCCACGCCGGCCACCAACCTGCTCTTCGGCTTGCGCGAAGCGATCCAGATGCTCGAAGAGGAAGGGCTCGATAATGTCTTTGCCCGTCATGCCCGTTTCGCCGAGGCTACTCGCCGTGCGGTCCGTACCTGGGGGCTGGAGATTCTCTGTGAGGAGCCGAAAGAGTACAGCCCGGTATTGACCACGGTCATGATGCCGGGAGACAAGGGTGCTGATGCCTTCCGGAAGGTGGTTCTCGATGCTTTCGACATGTCGCTCGGCAGCGGTTTGGGCAAGGTGGCCGACAAGGTCTTTCGTATCGGTCACCTCGGAGATCTCAACGATCTGACTCTGCTCGGCACCCTGGCCGGCGTCGAGATGGGATTGGAATTGGCCGGAGTCGCGCATGAAAAAGGCGGGGTGCAGGCGGCAATGAGCTTCCTTTCAGAGAAGGCCAAGTAATATTTAGTAATTATTGAATTTACATAAGCGTGATCACGTTCGGCTTCCTCGGTTTCGATCGAGGGAGCCGTCTTTGTTCGCTAAGGAAAGATAGATGGAAGATACGAAAAGTGTGTTCAACGAACTGAAACAGCGCATTTCCGGGGATGTTCTGGACAACGAGCTGAGCCGGTCGATCTACAGCAGCGGGGCATCCTTGTTTCGCATCAAGCCGCTGGCTATCGTCCAACCGAAAAATCGGCAGGACATCATTGAGACCATCAGGTTTGCCGGCGC
>JAZBPM010000238.1:0-8509 GCA_036351615.1 Desulfofustis sp. | reverse complement strand
CGTCCCTTTGCCGGCGCAGACCACCTCGAAACCGACGGTGCGGGCCCAGTCGAGCTGTTCGGCAATCAGGGCCGGCTGATCCCCGTAGGCCATGCTGTAGACAACCCCTTGCTGCCGTGCCAGCCGTGCCAGTTCCGGACCAAGCAGGCAATCAGCCTCGACATTGACCATCACCACGTGTTTGCCCGACTTGATAGCCCGAAGCGCGTGGGTGGTGCCGGCCTCGGGATTGCCGGTGATCTCCATGATGATCTGACAGTCGGCATCAATCAGGGCAGCCGCATCATCGGTCAGGGCGATTCGGCCACGCCGTGCGGCATCGCTGATTGCTCCTGACGAGTCGGCGGTTGCTATCTGTGACGAGTCCCAGCCGGTTTTTACCAGAGCCTGCAAGGCCTTGCCAGGATCAAGGTCGGCAATACCGACGATCTGCATACCCGGCGTCAAACGTGCCTGGGAGAGGAACATGGAACTGAACTTACCGGCCCCGATCACTCCGACCCTGATCGGATTATTCTCTGCCGCCCGCTTCTGCAGCATTGCATAAAAATTCATCAAGCCCCTCCCGACCTTGGTCTTTTTTAAAAAAACGGAGCCGCGTCATAACAGCTGGCAGCGGCCGCCACCACTTGCAATTTCAGGCTGAACGGCGCTTTTCGTCAGTTCCCTCAGTCCCTCCGAACAAACGGCGCAGCCAGTTTCGAAATCGTTCCCACCACCCTTTCTTCCGGTTTTTCTCAATGATCTGCCGGCGACGCCGCTCTGTCTCCAGAATCTCCTGCGGACTGAAATCCTTACGAAAGAAATTCTCGGCAATCTCGACATCAAGCATGCCGAGTTCGTCACCGCCGAATTCAATGACCCTGACATCCACCTCCTGCCAGCCGAGATTTCTGCAGGCACAGAGGCGCCGATAGCCGGCGACCAGATTGTCTCGCTCGTCAATCAGAAGCGGATTGATCAGGCCGACGGCGGCGATCGACTCCTGCAGCGGCTCAAGGTTGCCGATATCCTTGCGAACTCTGACCTCTTCGTCCACCTGAATGCGCTCAATCGGAATCTTCATCATCTCTCCTGTGCTGTCGGAGTTTCCGGACCATGCATGCGGGCCGGCAGCTCTCCGGATCACGATAAAGGCTTCCTGACACTCTAGTACATCGCCCGATACCCGGCAAGCGCTATCGCGGGACCCGAGGGGAGAATAGCTTCCCGAAGCTGGTCCTGCTCACCCCGATAACAGATGCCACACTGCCTCTTCCAACCCTTCAAGAGATAACTCAAACATCGGAAAAATCTGACGAATCATGCCAATACTGCGCGTCACCGGCCAGCGATCTGCGGCAACGGGATTAATCCAGGCATGGGAACGAAACGTCCGGGCCAGCAGGTGGAGCTGCTCGATACTCGGTTTACCGCTTTTCTCAAACGCATAGATCGACCCATCCGGCACCAGCAGCTCATACGGGGCCATGCTGGCATCGCCGACAATGATCAGCCGCGTCTGCGGGTCCTGCTCGCGGAGTCGGTCGATGGGCATCGGCCGACGGCGCCGCCCTGGATCCTGCCAGAGCAGATCGTAGATAGTGTTATGGAAATAGTAGATGGAAAGCTCCTTGAATTGCGATCGGGCATAGGCAAACAACACCTGCACCAGATCGACATACGGGTCCATCGACCAGCCGCCGTTGTCGATCAGCAGCATCACCTTCAGCCGATCGACAATGCTTCGCTCGAAGACGATTTCGATCTCGCCGCCGTTTCTCATGGTCTGACGGATACTTTCATCCACGTTCAACCGGTCGCGAGCCCCCCGCGGTACCATGTAGCGAAGCTTCTTCAATGCCTCGCCAACTTCTCCCGCTCCCAGCGGACGATCCCGGGAGTAATCGCGATAACGACGTTCGGCGGCAACCTGGACGGCCGAGCGTCCTCTCGATTCACCGCCGACCCGCATGCCTCCCGGGTGAAATCCGGAATGGCCGACGGGAGAGGTGCCGCCGGTGCCGATCCATTTTGAACCACCATCATGTCGGCCGTCCTGTTCCCGCAATCGCTGGCGAAAGTACTCGAGCAGTTCCTCGATGGAGCGGCCCCGCAACGCCCGTTCGTCCACACCGAGCTGCGCGGCCACCTTTTTCGGATCGCGCAGCCATTCTTCAAGCATGGCATGGGCCCAGAATGATTCAGCACACGGATCCGTCTCCGGCAGGTCGGTACCGTCAAAGAGGTGGCTGAACACCTGGTCGTAGCGATCAAAGTATCGCTCACTCTTGATCAGGATGGCCCGAGCCGCCACATACAGATCATCGAGGGACTGCACCAACCCTGACGCCATCGCCCGCTGCAGCCGCAAAAAAGAGGTCGGACTGACCGGCACGTCATGGGCACGCAGCAGACTAAACAATGCGACAAACATCCACCCGCTCCCGATCTATTCAGCTATGGAGAAGCTCACCCATCGTGGCAGGAAAACAGCATATCATTCACTCGCATCCTGTCTTCGTCTAATTCCTCTAAGGCATTGAAGCATCAGGCAATCGCATCGTTTTCCCGACAAACCCGATGCGATTCGACCGCCCCGGCACGCCATCCTGAAGAGAGGACACGCATTCCTGTCGTTTCGTATACCATGACATCGGCCGGCAGGGTATACTGGCCGCACTTGACGCGTGACTGAAACATCATTTTTCCAAACCCGAAAACACCGTGGAATTGTACTCCCGCATCATCGGCGACGGCCCACCGGCGCTCATCCTGCACGGCTTGTTCGGCATGTCCGACAACTGGCTGACGATCGGGCGCAGCCTGGCGGATCGCGGCCTGAGCACGCACCTGCTCGACCTGAGAAATCACGGCAGCTCGCCGCACGCCCCGACCCATCGCTACCCCGACATGGTCGATGACCTCCTTGGCTATCTGGACCGGCAAGCTCTCGATCGCGTCGATATCATCGGCCATTCCATGGGCGGCAAGCTGGCAATGATATTCGGTTTGCTTGAGCCGGAAAGAGTCAAACGCCTGGTTATCGTTGATATTGCTCCGTCGGACTATCGATCATCGAACAATAACTACTTTCATACACACATAGTGGATTCGCTTCTTGGTGTGGATCTGCATGCCCATCAGAGCCGGGGAACCATTCGCAAAGAACTGTCGGCACGGCTCAAGGATAACGCACTGGCTTTGTTTTTGACCAAAAATATTTACCGGGACCGCACCTCGGGCCGGTTCGCCTGGAAAATCAACCTGCCGGTTCTCAAAAAATTTGCGGAGCATATCCAGATCGGTCTCGAGGAACTCGAACTCTATGCCCCCTGTCAGTCGCCGGTGCTGTTTATCAGAGGCAAGAAGTCAACCTTCTATCTTCCGGACCACGAACCGGACAGACGTACTTTTTTCCCCAACTCTGCAGTCATCACCATTGACGACGCAGGGCACTGGGTACATAGTGAACAGCCCGACCGGTTTCTCGATATAAGCGCACAATTTCTAATCTTCGGCCAAATGCCGACAGAAACATACTCTGAGCCATGATCATACGCGCCGGCCAACCGGCCGAGAAACCGACTCGGCCGCAACGATGTTGCCCTGCCCGGCTCAAACGAGGCGCATAACCTTCTCCGGGCACATCTCCTGACAACAGAAGCAGGTGACGCAGCGCGTCATATCGACCTCGGGAAGTGCGTCCACCAGGGTCAGTGCCTCGGCCGGACATTGCTCCACACACGTTCCGCAGCCGGTACACCCTTCAGGATCGGCCTGGGGCGTCAGCCTGCTCTTGCTTTCGAGCATCTCCTGCACCGCCGCGTTGTTCTGGAGGGCTTCTCCCCCGAGGGGCGGCAGTTGAAAATCGGGAAGGAGGCTGAGGACACCGTCGACATGGATATCTGCCAGTCGCCACGAACCAAGTCCATCAGCAGCCGCCCGGCGCAGAAAACCGAGCCGTCCCGGGTCTACCCCCATCATCGTCGCGATCACCGCATCGACTGCGACGCCGTTATCACCGGCCAGAATCAGACCGATATCGCGTAAATCCGGCGAAGCCGGTCCATTGCCCTGCATACCGACGATGGCATCGACGATAAACAGATCCGGCACCCGCAACCGGTAGACCGCCACGACCAGTTCATGAAACTGGGCCGGACTGCCGGCGATCTTGTGCAATCGAGCCTTCTGGGCACCCGGCAGGATACCGTAGCTGTTCTTGATTGCTCCGGTCATAACGGTCAGCCCATGGGTCTTGAACTTGGGCAGGCTGATCAGGATATCGGCATCGAGGATTGCCCGGGAAACGGTAACCGTGTCCAGATATTCCCGCTGAAACGGGACGGGAACAGCGTCCAGGCCAATATTGCGGTAATGACCGCCGGCCGCGGCCATCAAACCGGTTTGTTCGAAAGCCGCTTCGTTGGCGCCGTAGCTGAACAATCCGGGATTATCACCAACCACAAGAGAGGCCGGCCCGAGGGACTCGACCTTCTCTACCACTGCCCGCAGGACAGCCGGATGCGTGACAATGCCCTCCACGGCCTGCGACGCTCGCAGTACGTTTGGCTTGATCACCACCCGCTTGCCGGAACAGTCCAGCTGGAAACGCTGGAATACGCGTTCGACGGCCCCCCGGACGGTATCGTAACCGGCCGGCTGAATCATGACCTGATGCATATCTGCGCTCCCTGTTGCAATGCAGTCACTAAAAAAATGGCACAGGACAACACGGCTCTCGACTCCGGCACAGCGTTCAGGCCGGCCTCCGCCTGCCCGCTATGTGATCACAGCATAAATGGGGTACTCTCGTCAAATGCTGTCAGATCACGGTCGATCGAATCGAAGATTTTGAGGATCTGATCTTTTACGGCAAGGGTATTCTGGACAGTCTCCCGGTTGCTCACTTCATGGAGTTCGGCCTGGGCCGACGCAACGGAATCTTTCAGTTTCTGCAGCGACAGACGAGTCTCTTCCCGGCTGTTCGAACCCGCTTGCCCGACCCGTTCTTCAATCTTGCGGATCGAGTCATGCCAATGAGCAATCTTGTTGTCAATCAGGTCCTGATAGGTAGTTGATGCCATGGCTGTCCCTCCTTCTTCACAGAATTGAGCGGTCACATGCCGATTTTTTCAAGCTCCCTCTATTCTACCAACCTCATTGATGGAGGAAAAGGGGATGTCCTCTTTTCCATCTCCTTTTTCTAACTGCCAAACAACCGTCGCTTGCCCGGCACCGCCTGGGATTTCTGGTAATCGCCGCTTTTTTTGAACAATACGCCGAGGTAGGGGATTTCCCTATTCAATGCATCGCCGCTGCGAAAATCGGGGTCCGCCTGCAGGGCACGAATCCAGTTGATCAGCTCCCGAGTGGCCGGTTTCTTCTCGACGTTTTCCAGAGAGCGCAGCTCATAAAAGACCCGAATGGCCGCGGCGGCAAGCACTTCACTGATATCTGGAAAGTGGGCGGCGATGATACGGCGCATCATATCCGCATCGGGAAAGGCGATGTGATGAAAATTGCAGCGACCGAGAAACGGGTCGGACAAGTCTTTCTTGGCGTTCGAGGTAATGATGATCACCGGCCGATGCTTGGCCCGAATCGTTTCGTCGGTCTCCAGGATATCGAACTGCATCTGATCGAGAACATCGAGCATATCGTCCTGAAAATCGGTATCGGCCTTGTCGATTTCATCGATCAGCAGGACGCAGCGCTGATCCGCAGTAAAAGCCTGGCCGATCTTGCCCATTCGGATATATTCCTTGATATTGCTGACATCTCGCCGCGAGTCGCCAAATCGGCTGTCGTTGAGTCGGGTCAGCGTATCATAATGATAGAGTGCCTCGATGAGTTTCATACTCGACTTGACATTGAGCACGATCAACCGCATGCCGAGCCGTTCGGCGATGGCGTGGGCCAGCATCGTCTTGCCGGTACCCGGTTCGCCTTTGATCAACAGCGGCATCTCCAGCTTCCTCGAGATGGTGACGATCCGCGCCAGTTCTTCGTCAAGCACATAGGTGATGGAGCCGTCAAATGTGTTGTCCAGCATCATTACTCCTTGTCTATCACTCTCGTCTCATTACCGAGCCATTTGCAAAACAATCTTTTCGCCCGAACTCTGCGTTATGCTCAAAATTTTATCCTCGGAATATCATATATATGCCTGCGGTAAAATTTTTCGCATGCCTTGATTTTGAACGAAAATCTAAGTTTTGCAAAAGGCTCTACCGTTCAATTTTTCGCATATGGCGCCCGACGATCCATCCGGCCCCGACATACCAGAGCAGGGCGAGGAGCTGCAGCGTCGCCATCAGAGCGAAACCGGCCCGGTATCCTTCCGGAGCATAACCGCCGTCCGGCCCGATCGGCCACCACTCGATAATCGTGCCGATCAGCCACTGTCCAACGAAAGCGGTGGTAAAAACGAGCAAGTTGAGCGCCGTCGATACCCGGCCTGATAAATGCAGATCAAAGGCCTGAGATACCGCAGGATACGCAAGAATACCCGATGTGCCGAAAAAGCCAAAGGCCAGCCACAACGGCAGCGCCCAGCTTGTCGGAGCGATGAGCAGCAGGATCTGGACGACAAGAAACAGCCCCATGCCGATCGCCGCAAGCGACATCAGCCTGCCGCCGCGACGCACATAGCGACCGGCTCCGCTGCCGAGAAAAATGAAGCCGCAGATCATCGCAATGGCTATCGCAAACAGCGAGACGGCCACCCCATCCCGATCCAGTCCGGCCACGTCCCGAAACCACGGACCGGCCCAGAGTCCCTGAATTGCCAATAACGCGGTCTGGGACATGGTGGTCAGCGGGGCTGCACGCCAGAATGAATAACTCGAGAAGACCTGTTTTACCCCTTGCAACTGACGAACCAGCGGTTCGACCCTCACCCCCTCGTTTCGTTACGGCACCACGAGAAACACGAGAACGGCAACCGCCACGGTCGCCACGGCCAGAACCAGAAAAACGCCGCGCCAGTCGGTCAGTCCGAGCATCAGCTCCACCGGGTAGGTGGCGGCCAGGGCCCCCAGGCCGCCGCTGGCCATCTGAAAACCGTTGATCAACGGCCAGTACTGTCGATCAAACCAGATTGTGTAGGCCTTGAAAGCTGCCATCAGGCAAGACGAAACACCGAACCCGATCAGCGCCCGGCCGACAATGAGCCCGATCAAACTTTCAGCCCGTGCAAACAGCAGTGCGCCGAGTCCGGCAAAAAGCAGCAGCAGCGCCTCGATGCGGCGAGGTCCGAAGCGGTCGAGCAAAACTCCGAGCGGCAATTGAAACGACGCGAAAGCGATGAAATAGGTAGCCGTCAGCAAACCGAGTGCCGAGGGTCCGATACCCAGATCGACGGTGAGATCGGCGGCAATGACCGCGTTGACGACACGATAGAGATAGGAGAGAAAATAGCCGGCGGCAAATGGCAAAAATACCCGCCCGAGGATCTGCGGCAAGGACAGGTTCAGCATCGATCGATGGCCCGGCAAAGTGCAGGCAAGGTTTCAGCGGCATCACCGGCGAAAAAATAATCGGTCATGATACTCATCCCGCCGAAACCATGCTGGCCGAGAACCTGCTCCCGGTTGAACTCGAAAATCATCCCGCCGTTGCCCTTGACTGCCGGTACCAGCCCCGCCGCCGGATAAACTTGCGCCGAGGTGCCGGCAACGAGCAGCAGATCGCACTGGTCGATCAACTCCTCGATCTCGGCCAACGCCCTGACCGGTTCACCGAACAGCACGACGTTTGGCTTGAGCGGAAAGGTACATTGTGCACAGCACGGGACATCCTCGACGTCGAGCACGCCCTCGTCCATCGGGGCCAACAACCCGCACCGCAGGCAGTGCAAATGCTGGTGCTCACCGTGCATCTCGTACACCGCTCGGCTCCCCGCCTGCTGATGGAGGCCATCGACATTCTGGGTAATCACGCCGTGCAGCAGCTGCCGCGCCTCAAGCTCCGCCAAGGCCCGATGCGCAGCATTGAACTGCCTTCCGACCAACACCCGGCCAAGCGCCCGATACAGACGCCAGGCCTTGGCCGGATCGGCATAAAACACATCGAGCGTGGCATATTCATCCGGAGAAAAATCGGTCCACAGACCACCGGGACTGCGAAAATCCGGGATACCGCTGGCGACGGAAACGCCGGCGCCGGTCAGAGCCAGCGGCAGCCGGGCAGACTGCAGCGCCCGGGCCGCGGCCTGCAAACCACTACCGGTCTCTTCACCAGTGATGACAATCACTGCGCCTCCTCCTCTTCGAGCCGCCCTTCCAGCCGGGCAACAGCACGCGTTTGGCCGATTACCAGCCGCACACCCGTTATCGCCGCACGCCTAGTACAAGCTCATAGTTGCCGGTTGCCTCGCGATATGCAACTTCTTTTTCTGATGTGTTTCCTAATAACCGCCATGACGGGATGTCACAGCGAACGATGAAAACCGGCGCCGTCGTCGGAATGGCCGGTTGGTTTTGAAAGTTAGCGGGGGACAGGTTAAAACCAGTCCCGCCGATTT
>JAZBPM010000237.1:0-6357 GCA_036351615.1 Desulfofustis sp. | reverse complement strand
TTAAATTTGATTGCGCAACGATGAGATTGAGCGAAATGGCACTGTTTCAAGGTTCCCTTATGACTGTCAAGAGCATTGTCTGCAAAGAGTACTTGACTGCCGGGTTACCGGGAAAACGCTCAAGAAATATAAATCAATTCTCGGGAAAACGAACTGAGGGATCGGCATCCGCTTTCGGTAATCACGACATCGTCTTCAATCCTGACTCCGTTCTGATTGTGCAGGTAAATGCCGGGTTCAACGGTGAAGGTCATGCCCGGTTGCAGTAGTTGCCGGTTGCCCGCATGGATATATGGGGATTCGTGGCATTCCAAGCCGATGCCGTGGCCGGTGCGATGGGTGAAATGAGCGTCGTAACCGGCCTCTTTGATGACCGACCTGGTCGCTTCGTCGATCATGGCACAGGTAAGCCCGGGGCGCCCGGCAGTCCGGCCGGCGCGATTGGCTTGCCGGACGATGGCATGAATCTCCTGTTCCTGCTGCGCGACGTGGCCGACACCAAAGGTGCGGGTCAGGTCGGCAGCGTAACCCTGCCAACGGGCTCCCCAGTCGACGACCAGCAGGTCGCCGGAAGTCAGCCTGCGTTCTCCCGGTCGCGCATGGGGATTGGCCCCATTCGGGCCGGAGGCGACGATGGGCGTAAAGGGCAGATTGGTTTCCGAACCATGGCGCAGGAGCTGCATGACCAGTTCTGAGGCGAACTCATATTCGCTGATACCGACCCTGGCCTGGAGTAAGGTGGCCTGCAAGGCACGTTCTGCAATAGCCACCGCCTTTTCCATCAATGCCAGCTCTTCGGCGTCTTTGATGCTGCGCAAGGCGGCGAGGACACCTGAGCAGTCGGTGAAGGCCGACTCCGGCAAAACGGTACGCAGAAGCTGATATTCAAGCAAGCGTAATTGCCCCGGTTCGATGCCGATTCGCGTCTCGAGAAGGTGTAGTGACGCGATGGCCTGCTTGAATACCTGTGACCACTGATCCGGATTGTCCGAATAAAAGCAGGTATCGATCGGGTAATCGAGATGATCGAGTTTTGCTGCTTCCAGCTCCGGCAGGATGAGCAGCGGGGTGCTGCCGACCCGGTGGAGCAGGACGACCGGTCGTTCCATCAGGTGGAAATCAAGCCCGGTCAGGTAGGTCAGACTTGCCCCGGCATTGAGCGCCACGGCCTCGATTCTCCAGGTTTGCAGCTTTTCTTCAAGGCGCTGCAGTTTGGCGGGGATCATAGTCGTACGCTCCTGGGTGCTCGACCGGGGCCCGGCCGTTGCTGTTGAGATTCAGCCGTGGACTATACTTCAGTCGGTGGTGAAACAAAAGCCATGAACTCTTCCCCGAGAAGGACTTCTTTCTCCAGCAATTGTTCTGCCACGGTCTGGAGTGTATCGCGGTGGGCGGTGAGCAGCCGGGTGACATGTTCGTTGCGCTGGTCGAGGATCTGTTTGGTCTCTGCATCAATCTGCGCCGCGGTCTCGTCGCTGTAATCCTTGCCCGGCGAAAATCCCTGGTCGGTCTGGAGGAAGACCGGGGAGCGTTGGCGTGGGTAGGTGGATAATCCGAGCGTGGTGCCCATCCCGTATTCGACGATCATTGCCCGGGCGATATCGGTGGCCCGCATCAGGTCGTTGCCGGCGCCGGTGGTGACCGAGTTGAAGGTGAGTTGCTCGGCGACCCTGCCGCCGAGCAACACGTCGATTTTGGCCAGCAACTCCTCTCTGCTCATCAGGTAGCGATCTTCGGTCGGTCGCTGTTGGGTGTAGCCGAGCGCCGCCAGCCCGCGCGGGATGATGGATATCTTGTGAACCGGTTCGGTACCCGGGGTGAGGGCTGCCACCAGGGCATGGCCGACTTCGTGATAGGCGACGATTCTCTTTTCCTGCGGGTTGATGACCCGGTTTTTCTTCTCCAGGCCGCCGATGATCCGGTCCACCGCTTCGTCGAGATCGTTTGCCGAGACCTGCTTGCGCCCCTTGCGAACGGCGAGCAGGGCCGCCTCGTTGACGACATTGGCCAGGTCGGCCCCGGAGAAGCCGGCGGTCTTCTGGGCGACGATCTGTAAATCGACATCGGCGGCGAGTTTGACTTTGGCGCTGTGTATTTTCAAGATCGCCTCACGCCCCCTGACGTCAGGCTTGTCGATCAGCACCTGGCGGTCGAAGCGGCCGGAGCGGAGCAGTGCCGGGTCAAGTACTTCCGGACGGTTGGTGGCGGCCATGATGACAATGCCTTTTTGCGTATCGAAACCGTCCATCTCGACGAGGAGTTGATTCAAGGTCTGTTCGCGTTCATCATGCCCGCCAAAACCACCGGCACCGCGGGCTTTGCCGAGGGCGTCGAGTTCGTCGATGAAGATGATGCACGGGGCTTTTTCCCGAGCCTGGACGAAGAGATCGCGGACACGGGCCGCGCCCATGCCAACGAACATCTCGACAAAGTCCGACCCGCTGATCGAGAAAAAAGGTACCCCGGCCTCACCGGCAACAGCCCGGGCAATCAAGGTCTTGCCGGTACCGGGCGGCCCGACCAGCAGAACTCCTTTGGGCATTTGCCCCCCAACCTCGAGATACCGCTGTGGCCTGGCCAGATAATCGACGATTTCCTGCAATTCCTCTTTGGCCTCGTCGGCTCCGGCGACGTCGTTGAAGCGGGTATCGACATCTTTTTCTCCGATGATTTTCGCCTTGTTCCTGCCAAAACTCATAATTCCTGCCTGTCCTCCCTGCATTTTGCGCATCAGCAAGTACCAGATGCCGAAGAACAGAGCGATGGGGACCAGCCAGGAAAACAGGGCCTTGAGAAAGGTATTTTCCACCTGTCCGGAAAAGGTGACGCCATGCTCGGCAAGCGTTTGCGATAGATCGTTATCGACCCGGACCGTGGTAAACAGGATTTCATCGTCGGAATCGGTTGCTTTCATTTTTCCGGTGATACGATCCTGGCCGATGGCGATCTCGATAACCCGATCTTCGGTGACCGCGTCGATGAAGTCGCTATAGGCGATGACCTGGGGGCGAAATTGGTCAAAAATCAGGCTTTGCAGCAGTAACACGCCCCAGACAGCGGCGAGTAGGTACCAGATATTGAATTTCGTATTGTGTTCCATGGCAATGAGGTCTGAATCGGAGAAACAAGAAATAAGCGAACCGCACCTGCCGGTGCTCGCGCGGTTGCCTGCTCATGTGCACACCAGTTCAACATTATATTAGCTATCCTTCTGATAATTGCAAGAATTCTGGACATCTTGCATCCTTCGTATACTGTCGTCAGAGCGGTGGCCGGTATGATAGTAGTGGAAGCGACGGGGAAATCACGGTACAACTATGGGGAACCTTGAAAAATTGTCATTTCTCCCAATCTCGTCGTTGCGCAACCACATTTTATCCTCGGAATAGCATCTATGCCTGCGGCAAATTTTCTTGCGCGCCTCGACCTTGAACGAAATCCGGAAATTTTCAAGCTTCCCTGTAACCGCCCCGCAACCTTGCAGAAAGACCGGTAAGGCGCCGAAGATGATCAGAAAAATTCAATCATATATCGGGCTTAAGCTGTTCGTGCTGTTGACGATAGTGATCGTGCTGTCGGTCGTTTCCTTGACCTATACCGCACTTCAAGTCATCAATACGTATGGCCGGGAGGTGGCGGCGATCAGCGAAAAACAGATCAGGGACCAGGTGATGTCGTCTCTGTCGGGGTTTACGCAAGAGCGGGCGACCAGGTATCAGGCCTTTTTCGATCGCGTTGCCTCCTGTGCCGGGCTGGTGGCCAGCCAGGCATCACTGATTTACGCCGATCTTGCCGACTATGCCCGTCGGCCGCTGTTTCCGGTCAACTACTCGCAACAGGCGGATAACGGACACTGGATTAACGATGCCGACGACCCCGTCGTCTCTGTTTTTTGGGGTAGTCCCGACCTGCAGGCCGATAGTGTCCGCGAATTGCGAGCCCTGACCCATATGGCGCCGCTGCTGCACCGTGTGCTCGTCGAGAACCCGGAAGTACTCGCCAGTCATATTATCACCGTCACCGGCATCGGCCAGTATTGTACAGAAGAAATCAGGAGCCGTGAGGCGGCGCGGGCGTTGCCGCCCACCGCACAATTCGATTTGCGCGACGGGGAGCCGATGACCATCTTCAGCGGATCCGGGCGGACTGATCGCCAGGTTCGCTGGACGGGGATCTATCAGGATGATGTCATCGATGGTTTGATGCTGACGGCAAGCGCGCCGATCCATGACGAGAAGGGCGACTTCCGCGGCATTACCGGCATCGATGTCCCGTTGCGTACCGTGGTCGAGGAGATCCTTGCTGCCGGTGATTCCGGTAATGCCGATCCGGTTCTGTTCTCTTTCCTGATTGATCGGGGGGGTGGGGTGATCGCCCTTGCCGAAGATTACTTCCCGTTTTTCGGATTGCATGTGGACCGCGAGAGGTTTCGCAATTCCGGTGATCGGCTGAATCTCTCACTCTACGACTCGACTGACACCCGTATCCGGGAGTTGGCCAAGTCCATGCAGGATCGTGACCGGGGGCTCTATGAACTGCACGACGGTGATCAGCGCTATTACCTGGCGGCGAGCAGGATGTCCGGACTGGGTTGGGTATATGGCGTGGTTGTCCGGGAGGATGACATTCTGGCGGCCGTTGAGAAAAACGAACTGGCCCTTGCCGAAACGATCAGGCAGGTCGAATTGAGAGGCACGGTCTTATCCCTGGCGGTGATACTGCTTGCCGTTGGCGTCATCTTTCTGGCCGTGCGTCATCTCGTCCCCCCGTTGCGGACATTGGCCACGGCCACCCGCCGGGTAACCGAAGGCGATCTGACGGTGCGTTGCCCGGTGATGACGACCGATGAGGCCGGGGTCTTGGCTGCATCGTTCAACGATATGGTGGCCCAGCTGCAGATCGCCCAACAGTCTCAGGCGCGCTATGCCGAGGAGTTGGAACGGATGGTCGCCAACCGTACCCAGGAGTTGATCGACAAGCGCAGCGAGCTGGAAGAAACCGTTGAACTGCTGAGAAAGGAAGCGGAACGGCGGCAGCTCGTCGACGAGGCGCTGTGCCTGAGTCGGCAGCAGTATTACGACACGATGGAGGCTTCTAAGGCGGGGATCTTCATTGTCAGTGACGGTTTGTTCACCCATGTCAACTCTTCGTTCGCCCAGCTCTTTCGCATCGAGCGCGAGCAGTTGATCGGAACCGATCCGCTGACGGTGGTGCTGGCCCAGGACCGGTTGGTTGCCGCCAAACACTTGCAATGCTTGGCAGACGATACCGATATGCAGCCGTCTAATGTCAGGTGTGTGCGTTCTGACGGATCGATATTCCATAGTGAAATATGGGCGAAAAGCACCACTTGGCGAGGCAAGCAGGTCTTCGTCGGCACAATCATCGATGTCAGCGATCTGAAGCGGCATGAAGAGCGTTTGCGCCTGCAGGACCATCAATTGCAAAAATCGTTGGAGGAAAAGGAAATCCTGCTCAGAGAGATCTATCATCGAACGAAGAACAATATGCTCGTGATCATTTCCATGCTCAATCTGCAGACCATGGAAGTGGAAGATGAGCAGGTCAAAACGGTCTTCCGGGAAATGGAGGACCGGATCCGAGCGATGGCCTTGGTCCACGAGAAGCTCTATCAGTCGCAAAACCTGTCCGAGATCGATATGGGGGCCTACGTTAGAGAGATAAGTCAGGCCTTGGTCGCCAATATGGTCAGTGATGAGCGTATCGAGTTGCGGGTCGATATCGAGTCGATTGTGCTCAATATCGATTATGCGGTACCGCTTGGCCTGGTCGTCAATGAAATCGTTACCAATTCATTGAAACATGCGTTTCCCGATGAGCGTTCCGGGAGCATCGCCATACGGTTGCGCCAGGACGGAAGCGGAGGCTCCACGCTGGTCATTGAAGATGATGGGATCGGATTGGACGAAGGGATTGACGTGATCCGGAGCGCCTCGTTCGGCCTGCAGATTATCGCCTCTCTGGTGATGGTCCAACTGGCCGGGACGATCAGCGTTGACCGGACGCACGGCACCCGCTATGAAATAACCTTTGCAGAACCACGCAGAAACAAGCGGATATGAAACAACAGCCGATAAAGGTAATGGTCGTCGAGGATGAAGTGCTGATCGGCTTGATGCTCGTCAGGAAATTACAGGCCCGGGGATATCAGGTTGACGAGGTGGTTACCTCCGGTGAAGAGGCCGTGTGCCGTGCCGGTCGCGAAAGGTTTGACGTGATCTTGATGGATGTCACGCTGGCCGGTGAACTGAGTGGTATTGAAGCGGCACAGCAGATCAAGGAGCGATACGATACTCCCATTATCGTCTACAGCGGTTATGACGACAAACAGTTTTA
>JAZBPM010000236.1:0-6277 GCA_036351615.1 Desulfofustis sp. | reverse complement strand
TTCCATTTCGGGTCGGCCAGATCCTGGTAGCGTTTGGGTACGTCTTCGGGTTTGACCAGTTCCGTGTTGTAGATGAGGCCGACATACTCGATACCGAAGAGTTGGATGCCGTTCTTGTTGGCCCAATCCGGATAGGCGGCCGCCTCGGGCGAGACGTAATCGGAAATGACACCTTTGTCTTTGAGCATCTCCAGGACCGGCAGCGGGGCCTGAATAACATCGGCCATCAGTTTGCCTGCCTCGAACTCGGTAAAAACGGTAGAGAGAAACTTGGCCGTGGAAATTCGGGTGTATTCGCCTTTGATCCCGGTTGCCGCGGTGAAGGCCTCCATGATCGGTTCAACGGCGGTGATGTTGGCGTAAAAGGCGACCGTGTCATCGGCGGCCTCTGCTCCATCTGTCAATACCATTCCGACGGCCAGAACAACCGCCGCACAACAAGCGAACCATCTCCGTACCCTGTTCATGACGTTTCCTCCTTGCCCACTGGTTGATAGAGAGAAGCTCACCGCCGGCGATATCGCGGGCAGTGTTTGCAATCGCGTGTCACTCATTTATTCTATCAAACTAATGGATACAACTTCAATCGCAACATTGCCATGGCAAGATTAACAGCAGAGAACGATCCGTCGATTTGATGCTCTCTCGACGCGTCAGACGCAGATGGTCGCAGCTACAATGACGGGATCTCCCTGGAGGGCTTGAGTGGATTGATGAAAGCCGAGTTGCCGAGCCCGTTTGTCGGCCTGAACCATTGCCTCCCGGTTAATCTTCCGGGGTCGGTTGATCATGGCAATGGTCTCCAATGCGACAGAGGGGCCACCGGCCCAAAGAGCTTATTTTCTCAGTCGCCAGAAATCGGGATGGAGCATCGCCAGAAAGGGGATCAATTCCAGTCGGCCGACGATCATGTTGACGATAAAAATTGCCTTGGTCGGCCAGGAAAGGTGGCCGTAGGTGCCCATCGGCCCGATTTCACCGAAACCCGGACCGATATTACCGATGGTTGCGGCGGTGCCGACAAGGCCGATCGACGCCGAGCCCTCCAGAACCGTAACGGCGTACGCCGATATCGTTAACAGCACGACATAGAAGAGGAGAAAGCCGAGTACCTGAGCCTGAATCGAGTCCGGTACGGTTTTTCCGTCAATTTTGATTGGTATTACGGCGCGGGGATGTACGAGTTGGACGATCTCCCGACGCATGTATTTGGCGCCGAGAAGCACACGGATAACTTTGATGCCGCCGCCGGCCGATCCGGCGCATCCGCCGACCAGCATCACGCTGAACAGGATGGTTTGGGAGGCGACGGACCAGAGGGCGAAATCCGACGACGAAAAGCCGGTGGTGGTGAGAATCGATATGATCTGAAACAATCCCTCGCGGAGCGACCCCTGCCAGGATTCCGTATGGTTTACGGTCAGGACGGCGGCGATGGCGAGCGAGCCGATGATGGTAATGGCCGCGTAGAGCCTGAACTCTTCGCTTTTCAACAGGATCGGCAGGCGACGCCGCGATACGGTTCGATACTGCAGGGCAAAGTTCGAACCGGCGAGGAACATGAAGACACTGACGATCCAGATAATCGCCGGATTGTTATAACCCATGATCGATTCCGGATGTGGAGAAAAGCCGCCGGCCGCCAGTGTCGACAATGAGTTACAGACGGCATTGAACGGCGCCATTCCCGCCCAGATCAGACAGATGATCTCGAGCAGCGTCAGCGCAAAGTAGACGAGCCAGAGCGCCTTTGCCGTGTGCGTGATGCGGGGTGTTACTTTATCTTCGGTCGGCCCCGGTGCTTCGGCGAAAAACATCTGCCGGCCGGCGACCTTGAATTGCGGCAAAATGGCTACGAAGAGGACGATAATGCCCATGCCGCCAAGCCACTGACTGAGGCTTCGCCAAAAAAAGAGACTTTTGGGATATAACGAAAAGTCGGTGAAAATCGTTGCTCCGGTAGTGGTGATACCCGAAACGGATTCAAAATATGCATCGAGCGGGTGAAGGTTGAAAAACAGATACGGTATCGCTCCCATGGCCGCAGTCAACAGCCAGGCCAGGGCGACGATCAGAAAACCTTCATTACGGGAGAGCCGGTCGAAATTACGGAGAAAGTTCCCCGTCCACTGCAGCAGCAGGCCAATGGCGATGGAATTGAGGGCGGCAAACGCAAACGGCAGGATGGAGGAATAATCCCGATCCCACAGCGCCACCACGATCGGACTGAGGAGGATAACGCCGAAGGCGGTGAGGATGATGCCCAGTGAGGAGCAGATATGGTGCTTGTTCATGGGGTGACGAACATTTTCTTAATGGCTTCTGCATCTGCGGCCATGGTGAAGATAATCAACAGATCACCGCCTTTGATGGTCGTTTCTCCGCGCGGGATGATAATCTGCCTGCCTCGCTGGATGGCACCGATGATGGCACTGGCGCTGAAGGACAAATCGACGACCTTGGTCGTCGCATAGTCTCTGGGAAGCGTGACGCGGAGCACTTCACCCTGACCGCTCTCGATCAAGGCAAGGATATCGATGTCATGGGCCTGAACTCGGTTCATCAGCTCTTTTAACGCTGCTTCTCTTGGAGAAACGACGACGTCGATGCCGACCCGGTCGAAAAGTTGTGCTGTTTGTGCGTTGCCGACCCTGGCGATGACACGCCCTTTGCTGATCTGCTTGACCAGCAGGGAACAGAGCAGATTTTTCTCGTCGTTGTTGGTGACGCAAATGATCGCGTCGGCACTGCCGACCGCCTCACTTTCAAGCAGCTCGAAATCGGTCCCGTCGCCATGCAGCACCAGCGCCTTGTGCAGATTGTTGGCGAGGAACAGGCAGCGATCCTTGTCATGCTCAATAATCGTTATGTGAATGTTGGCCTGTTCGAGCTTTTCGGCGAGCAGGAATCCGACGCTGCCGCCGCCGATCAGGACAACTTTCTTGATCTTATTGCTTTTCTGAAAAAAACGCGCGGCAAGAATATCGAGGGCGACTCCGGTGCCCATGAAGATGACCTTGTCATCGAGTCGTATGACAGTTGAACCGTCCGGGATAAAGAGAAAATTCTCCCGGGTAATGCCGACGATAAGGGTGTTTTCCGGGAAGGTGCAGTCCATGATGCGTTTGTCGAGTATCATGGAGTCGCCTTTGATCCGGTATTCAAACAGCTTTGCCCGTCCCTTGGCGAAATACTCCACATCAATCGCTTCAGGGACCGAGACAATGCGAAAGATGTCCTGAGTCAATAGCTGTTCGGGCCAGATGACGGTGTCAATGTCGTAAGGGGCCCGATAGTGGCCCCGGCTGTAGAACATCAGGTTGTTGTAAAGTTCAATGGTCCTGACAAAACAGATCGTTTCGATATCGGCGATTCGTTTTACCGTCCAGCAGGCGACGATATTGGCTTCATCACGGGTGGAGCAGGCAATGAAAAGGTTCATGCTCGCGACTTCCGCTTGCTCCAGCGAGATAACGTCGGCCCCGCTGCCGGACACGTAGCTCAGATCGAGGCTGCCGAACCGTTCAGGTATCCGTTCCTGTTCGTCGAGGAGCGTGATGTCGTGTTCCTTGCTGAGTCGTACTGCTGCCATATAGGCAACTTCGGAGGTGCCGTATATCAAAATCTTCATCGATGAACTCCACTTGAACCAGTACGTTGCCAATAGGGAGATCGTTGCCGATCGGTCACTTTGTCTCGCGTCCTTGTTACACGATCAGGTGAGTTTGGCAATTTGTTCCTTCTACCAAGCGGCTTTGTCGCTCGAAGCATGATGGAATGACGGTGGACAGCAGAGGCGCTTTGCACCCTGCCGCGTTGAATGGCCCTTGCATAGACTCTTCTTGAACCTTTTTTTTGTGGCAAGCGGGGAACGTTATGCCAATACCCGGCGCATCCTGACGATATCTTCCTGTTTACCGATGGCGACGATAACATCTTCAGCGTCGATCGTGGCTTCCGGTCCGGGATTGAAGACCATCTCGCAGGAGGCCTTCTTAATGGCGACGATGATCACGCCGAAATCACGACGCAGGTTGCTGGTGAACAGTGTCTTGCCGACCAGCAGGGAAGACGGCTGGACGACGGCTTCCTCCAGTTTGAGTCCCAACTCGCCGCTCATCATCGCCTTGTCGAGAAAGTCGACGACGGTCGGTTTTTTCAAGATCTGGGCCATGCGTGCGCCGCCCATGTTGTAGGGACAGATGACCCGTGAGGCGCCGGCACGGAGCAGCTTTTTCTCATTTTTCAGGTCGGCTGCCCGCGAAAGCACAAAAACATCGGACTTGAGCCCTTTGGCGGTCAGGGTGATAAAGAC
Source organism: Desulfofustis sp. (assembly GCA_036351615.1). Classification (GTDB taxonomy): domain Bacteria; phylum Desulfobacterota; class Desulfobulbia; order Desulfobulbales; family Desulfocapsaceae; genus Desulfofustis. Next base: position 1,962 of record JAZBPM010000236.1, on the reverse strand, counting down.
GTTGTCGGCATCACTGGTGACCGCTGTCGCCAGCCCTTTGGCGGTGAGCAGTCCGGCCTGCAGCAGGACATCGTCCGCGGTGGCATCGCCGGCGATGTAGAGATAGCCCATTTTCTCCAGGAGTTCGACCTTCTCCGGCTGTTTTTCGATGACGACAAATCGGATTCGTTCGTCGGCCAGTTCTTTGCAGAGTACTTCGCCGATTCTGCCGAATCCGCAGACGATGAAATGGCCGGTCAGTCCGGAAATCTGTTTTCCCAATTTGCGCCTCCCCAAAATTTCGCGTAGTTCCCCTTCGATGAATATCTTGGCTATCTGCCCCAGGGTATAGGTCAGCAGGCTGATGCCGGCAATGATGATGATGACGGTTATGGCCCGGCCGGCTTGGGAGAGCGGGGTGATCTCCCCGAAGCCGACGGTGCTGATGGTAATCAGCGTCATGTAGAAGGCGTCGAAAGGCGCCATGTGCTCAACTGAGGTGTAGCCGAAGGTGCCAAAGCCGATAATGATCAGCAAGAGGAAAAGAGAGATCTTGAGCTTGGTCAATTCCATAGCGGCTCAGTGCCCGGAAAACAGGTTGTCGGTCAACATTTATTCCCTTTTGACGGCTCGGCGAGGCTCAAACGGTGTGCGCATATCGCTGCCGATTGCGCTCTTCTCACCGTGGTTCTACTTGAGCAAAGCCTGCCCGCGCGATGTGAACGAGATGCCCAGTTGTGATTGGGTGCCGATCATCACGGTCTCGATGATCGGTGGATTGACGGGAGATTCGGCCTGCCAGACAACAATGAAATTGGCGCCTGATCCGCCAGATCGATCGTTTTGCGGGATGATGAAGCGTTCCGAACCAAGTGGCCCGAGGACAAGCGGCGTGTCGATAAATTGTTTCAACAATTCACCCTGGGTTTCGTGATAATCGACCACGGAGACGGTAATGGGATTGTCCTGGTCGACGTTGCGGATACTGAGGGTGACCGACAGCAGCAGCGGTGCGTCCTTGTTGCCGTGATAAATGTGGGAATAGGCAGGTACATAGACGGTCTGACCGGTGGTCTTGCTCGTAGGATCGGCTCCTGCAGCAAGCAGCGGGCCCAGAATCAGCAGACTGGAGAGGACAAAGGGAAAGAAATACCGCAAAAATCGATTTCGCATGATCGACCTTCGAGTTCACCTGTTGGAGAAGGCGGTTTCTTCGGCAACGAATCGAACGAAGGATAGTGGATAGCGGCGGGAAAAGCAAGGTTCTCGAATGTTCGATGATTGGTAAAAGGGACTCGAGTACAGGGGGCAGAGCGAGGAAAGATTCGGCAAGATCCTTTCAGTAGCGAGCAGTGCGTTTTTCGGTATTGGGAAATCCCATCCGACTTGGCTGGGGAAGCGAGCAGACGTTCGTCATCTGCGCCGATATGTCAAAACAGCAGGACAGAACTGCGATCAGCGGCTAGTAGAGGTCGTTGAGGGCGACGCCGATGCCGACGGTGTTCTGGTACCAGTTGTAATCGATCAAACTCTCGCCGTAGCCGCTGAAAAGTTGGACATAGCCGCGCAGCGGCCCGATGATCGGCGGGGTCACCCAGGAGAGTTCGGCGGCCCCCTTGCCGCTGGCCAGGCATCCGCCAACCTTCAGGGACAGGCCGTGCCCGTTGATACGATACAATGCGGTGAGGTCGCCGTAGCCGTAATAATCGGTGATATCCGGGTTTTCGTCTTCGTTATTCTCCGGGATGCGATACCAGAGCCGGCCAAACAGACCGAGATTTCCCCGTTCTACGCCGACTTCGACAAAGAGCCGATCCCAGCTGCGCGACAGAATGCCGGATCGGCCGTTGGAGTGGTGGTTGTAGCCGGCGTTGAGCAGGTTCCAATCGAAACCGGCAAACGACAACCCCGGGCGATAGCTGAAGAACAATTCCGGCATGTAGTTGGTTTCGCGAAACGGCCGCGACTGCTCATCGTTGTACA
>JAZBPM010000235.1:0-3320 GCA_036351615.1 Desulfofustis sp. | reverse complement strand
CGATTACCATGTTCCTGGTGCTCCCTCCACAGACATACGGGTACGATATCAAAATGCTGTCGGTGATTTGAGCTTATCCATGAACACATTTACCTCAGTCGTGAGAAAGCATAGTTGAGCTTCCTGATGCTCTTTGCAACAGAGGAACGGAAAACAAGCTCGCCGAATCGATGGTGCCAAGTTGGCAATGAACCTTGCCAACCTCAACACTTTACAAGAAAACAGTATCGGTCAAACCGCACTGCGGGAATGGAGCAGGATAGTTTTTCCTCCGGAAGTCGTCAGGAGATATTGGCTGCAGTTTTAAAAATCGAGCTGTTCGACAGTCAGCCCCATGGCCTTGGCTATCTTTTTAAGGCTTGCGAGGCGCGGTTTGGCGCTGTTCTCCATCTGGGCGTAGGCCCCCTGGGTCATGTTCGCCCTTGCCGCAACCTCGGCCTGGGTGAGTCCGAGGTGTTCTCGCCAGGCGCGCATCGGCGACCATTCGTGATCGAAGGTGAGATTGACAACTTCGTTGGGGACAAGGTTTTCCTGGCGGTCGCGACTGGCCACCCAGTCGGCATAAGGAAGCACCACGAAGGCGGGTGCACCATTGTGGTCGTGGATGATCTGGATATCAGTATGTATGTTCATCGCGTTTCTTAACCTCCTGGATTTCGACGATGCGCACCTCGCCGTCATAGTCGAATAGTACCCGGTAACGACCGACCCGTAGCCGATAGCCGTACCGGTGATTGGTCAGGGCCTTCACTCCCTGGCAATCGGGCATCCCAGCCAAGGCATTGACGGCGGAACGGATTGCAGCGTTGTCCTGTCGGTCGACCTTACGCAGTTGCTTCAAAGCCTTGGTATACCATTTAATGGTATTCACACGCAAATAATATACGTTTTTATACGAATAAGTCAAGTAGATCATTGGAAGCAGCCACGGTCCCCAGTTTCAGATACCACCCGAGTACCATGCAATCTCAGGTTTAGGACTTGCAATGCCAATACACAGAGATTTGTAGATTCGTCTGGTTGAGGCTATTCTACTGTGAATTTTGAGATTTGTTTTTGCTGAAGGTGTCAGGTCAAATTGAACTTTGCCATCCCCAAGTGTCAGATCGGATCACATTTTTTCCGCCCGACCGCTGCAGAGCCCGCGTGAAGCCCATCGCTACCGCTCAGTTTGTTGCCAAACAGGAGCAAACATGGTACTCAATTGCAAATGTGCCCCAAAAGCCTCTGAGCCGAACTTCAGACTGAGCGATTTCAGACAGTTATCAATCAAACGGGAGCGGCTGGAGAGACGTTGGTCACACCGTCCCGCGTGACGATCCGCGCGGTGGTTTCGGCGACATCGACGCCGGCCACCTCGGGTTTCTTTCAACCAGGAGGAAGACTCGTGCTGCTTCATCATCATTTTATCGATGTCGCCAAAAAGATGGGCGATGCGCTGGCTATCCACGACTTCACAACCAACAAGGAAGTCTCCTATCATCGGGCGCTCCTTGCCTCTCTGCTGCTCGCCTCCGTTTTCAAATCCTACGACAAGGGGTTTGTCGGTGTTATGCTGCCGACTTCGGCCGGCTGTATCCTGTCCAAAATCGGCCTGCTGATGTGCGGCCGTATCCCGGTCATGATCAATTACTCCACCGGCGCTGACCAGAATGTTCGTTATGCCCAGAAAAAATGTGGTTTCCATACGGTTATCACCTCTCGCGCGCTGCTGGAGAAGATCGATTGTCCCTATGTCGAGGGGATGATCTATATCGAGGACATCATGGAGGGGTTGAGCGGCCTGCAGAAAGTAAAAGCGGCTCTGTTTGCCAAGCTGCCGGCCGCAGTGATAAAATCACTCGTCAGCAGCGGCCAGGATGACGATGTCGCGGTCATCCTGTTTACCAGCGGCAGTGAGAAGGACCCGAAAGCGGTACAGCTGTCCCACAAGAATATTGCGGCCAACGTACTCGGCGCCGCCGAGCGGTTTGGCTTTACCAGAGAAGACAAGTTCCTGTCGTCACTGCCCTATTTCCACGTCTTCGGCCTGACGGTCAATCTGTGGGTGCCGGTTTTCCACGGCTGCACCATACTCTCCTACGCAAACCCGCTCGATTATCGTACCATCTGCGAAATCGTCAGGGACCACAAGGCCACACTGATGGTCGGTACACCCAGCTTTTTCTGGGGTTACCTGCGCAAATCGGAAAAAGGCGATTTTGATTCGCTGCGCATAGCCCTGGTCGGTGCCGACAAATGTCCCGATTCCCTGCGCGACGCCTTCAAGGAAAAACACGACCAGACCCTTTACGAGGGATACGGAGCCACCGAGTGCTCTCCGGTCATCTCGGCCAATTCTCCCGACGATAACCGTCCCGGCAGTGTCGGCAAACCGATTCCGGGCGTCCAAGTCAGGATCGAGAATTACGAGACCGGCGATGAATGCGGTTCCGGTGAAGACGGCAGGATCCTCGTCAAGGGCGATAATGTGATGAAAGGCTATTACGACGACTTCGAGCAGACCTCGCTGCATATCCGTCACGGCTGGTACGACACGGGGGATATGGGCAACATCGACGACGACGGCTATCTCTGGCACGTCGGCAGAATCAAACGCTTCGTCAAAATCGGCGGCGAGATGATTTCGCTCGTCAAGATCGAATCCATCCTGGAAAAAATCCTGCCGGAGGATGTCCAGTGCTGCGTTGTCGAGGTACCCGACTCGACCAAGGGCGCCAAAATCGTCGCCGTGACCACCGAATCACTCGATGAAAAAGCCATTATGAAAAAGCTCGCCGAACAATTGCCGAAAATCGCTCTGCCCAAACAATTTCTCGTCTTCGAGGACCTGCCGAAAATGGGCAGCGGCAAGATCGACTTTCGCAAGATCACCGAAACGGTGCGCGAGACGATCAGCGAAAAGCGCTCCAACTGATGGTCGCAGCACGGCTTAGCCGAGCAGCGACCATCATTGCTGCTCGGTATCGCGCACCAATCATCGACACCATCCGTTTTTCCCTGCTGCTGTTGCTGCTCGGCTGGCTTCTTTCGAAAAGTTTTGCAACACTCGGCTATAATTGGCAGTGGCATCGCGTCAAACCATTCCTGTTCTCCATCTCCGATGCCGGAATAACTCCCGGACCGTTGCTCTACGGCCTCGGCGTTACCCTGCAGATTTCTGCGCTGAGCATGGTTTTTGCTTTTCTTATCGGCATGTTCATCGCCCTGCTGCGGCTCTCAGGCTCGCCCGTCGGTCAATTGTTGGCCCGCGGCTATCTGGAGATCATCCGCAACACCCCGCTGCTGATCCAGATATTCTTTATCTATTTCGTGCTCGG
>JAZBPM010000234.1:0-4444 GCA_036351615.1 Desulfofustis sp. | reverse complement strand
TTGTCGAGCTTGATCTTGCCCTCGTTGATATACTCAAGCAGCAGATCGAAGACCGACATGATCTTGAATTCTTTCAGTGCTTCCGGAAACCATTTGTTCAACCCGGACCGGGTTGCAAAGTAGGCGTGGCCTCACTCGGGGAGCAGGAGCACCTCGCATTTGAGGCGCCTCATATTGTCGACGATCCGCCCGACAACGGTCTTCATCGCCTCGTCGTCGCCAGAAAAGAGCCCCCAGTTGACCCCCTCCCAGTTTTCCGCCGGAATGGTCCAGGATTCGCCGGCGGCATGGAAAATGCGCCGCCAATACTTCATGTCGTCCGGCTCGGCGAAGGGTTCCTTGGAGTTGACGGTGACCATGACCCGAGCCCCGACCACATCGATCGGCGTCTTGAAGCCGGTCAAGCCCTCTTCGTCCAGTTCCTCTCCCAACTCCTCCAGGAGAAAAAGAAAGTCATCCTTCGGGATACCAAGGTTGTTGCCACGCTCCAAACAGGTTGCCACACCTTTGTGGATCGGGCCGGGAACGAGATTGCGATCGCGCATGGAGCGCAGTCGCCTGATCAAGGATAGGATCTGCACGCCTGCCGGACAGACGTTTTCACACTTGCCGCACATGGTGCATTTCCACGGCCAGTTGCTGTCCAGCAGTTCCTTTTCAAGACCGAGTACCGCCATGCGAACGAGCTTTCGCGGATCAAGTCCGTCAACACCGGCGATCGGACAGGCGCTGGCACAGCTGCCACAGGTGAGGCAGATATCAGCCCATTGGGCATCGGCATACACCGCCTTTTCAGCATACCCGATATCGAGGGGCTCCAGTTGTTTCCGACGATTCTCGTATTTCTGGATCTTCTCCTCGTCGACGTTGCTGGTCGGCTTGATCTGCGGCTTACGACCAAACTTGGCGCACAGGGTCTGGTAGTCCTCGAACTTCATCAGATACTTGCGGCCGGGGCCCTCCTTGGCGCGGAGGGTCCCGGAATTAATCCAGTTCCTGATGGTGTTACGATGAACACCGAACTCCTCCGCCATTTCGCTGACTCTGAATTCATACATCATCTAGGGTCACCTCATTGAGCTGGTTTAATAGAATTCGTTTGAGCATCTCACATGTTTTAGCAACGGCACCTGTCATCGTCGGCGACAGTCCCGGTTCTATCTCGGCGGGAATATATTCGGCCTGGGCGGCCACAATCGTGACGGTGATGCCGGTGTGTTCTTCAAGTTCGTGCAGGAGGTTGACGGTGGGGAATTGATGCAAGGAGAAATCGTGGATCTTCTTGGCCGGGATCGATCGGGAGTCGATCAAAAAAACGTCCCCGGGCTGCCTATCCGGAAAATCGACAGCGTCGAGAATAATAATGTGCTCCGGCCGCCCTTCCTCAGTGAGCAGATAGTCGAACAAATACTCCCTGATGCCGGTCATCGCATCGACGGCTTCCACGTCATCAGGCAGTTCACCGCCATCGTTCAGGGCGGCAACAACCGCCGGCCCGAAACCGTCGTCTCCCATCAGGAGGTTGCCACAGCCAAAAATCATCGTAGAAGACATAATTGGTCTCTTTGTGCAAACGTTGCAATAATATTTGTTGGTCGGGCAAAATTACCCCTACAAAAAGGATAATTCAAGCAGATTTTAACGAAACTTTCACATTTTCTGATACGGAGGCCTACATGCGCCAGAAATCATTGTGCAAACGTTTCATTTGTAGACAGCAGGCACGTTGCGAGGAAATGTGAGCGGCAACAAAGCCAACAACGAATGGAAGGACGGTGAGCGATAGCGGAGAAATGCCCTGCGCCAATTGGTCAGGCGGGAGATGGTGGTCAATAGCCGGTCGGGTTCTTCAGCTGCCAGTTCCAGCTGTCCCGGCACATCTCTTTCAGCCCGAGTTTGGCTTGCCAGCCGAGTTCACGGGCGGCCTTGGACGGGTCGGCCCAGCAGGCGGCGATATCACCGGGTCGACGGGGAGCGATACGGTAAGAAACCGTTTTGCCGCTGACCTCTTCATAGGCCCTGATCACGTCGAGCACCGAATAGCCGCGGCCGGTGCCGAGATTATAGGTCACCAGGCCCGGGTTTTCCTGCAGTTTAGTGAGCGCCTTGACATGCCCCCGGGCCAGATCGACCACATGGATGTAATCGCGCACGCCGGTGCCGTCAGGGGTCGGGTAGTCGTTGCCGAACACCTGGAGTTCAGCCAGCTCGCCGATCAGCACCTTGGTGATATAGGGCGTCAGGTTATTTGGCAGACCGGCCGGATCCTCACCGATCTGCCCGCTGGAATGGGCACCCACCGGGTTGAAATAGCGCAACAGAGCGACCTGGAACGTCGGCTCGGCCCGGTTGATGTCGCGCAGGATGTCCTCGATCATCAGCTTGGTACGGCCATACGGGTTGGTGCATGACAGCGGGAAGTCCTCGGTAATCGGTACCGTAGCGGGATCGCCGTAGACCGTGGCCGAAGAGCTGAAAATCAGCCGCCGAATGCCGAATTCGATCATCACCTCGCACAGAGTCAGGGTGGAAGTCAGATTGTTCTGATAGTAGAGCAGCGGTTTTTCCACCGATTCCCCGACCGCCTTGAGTCCGGCAAAATGAATGACGCTGTCGACCGGCTCGGGGCTGTCGGCCAGGAGCTGCCGTACGCCGTCACGGTCACGCAAATCGACAATGGCCAGGCGAACCGGCCGCCCGGCCAGATGCTCGACTCGCCTGATCGCCTCTTCTTTGGCATTGACCAGACTGTCGATCACCGTCACCCGATAGCCCGCGGCAAGCAGTTCCAGGCAGGTGTGACTGCCGATATAACCGGCCCCGCCGGTAACCAAGATATGCATGACTCCCTCAATCGCTCAGGCTATTTTCCACTGGTTGGGTCGTACCCTCATTTGCTATAGTACCGGTTTGCAGCATAGACGTAAAAGAGAGCTGCAGGCAACCAAAAACCTTCATCAAGGAGAGTCGTCATGCCCTATGTCAATATCCGCGTCGCCGGAACACTGACCAAAGAACAAAAAGAAAAAATCAGCAAAGGCGTCACCGACGTGATCTGCAGGGAAGCGGGCAAACCGCCGGAAGCGGTCCTGATCTTTATCGACGAGGTCGAGCGCGACAATATCGCCAAGGCCGGCACATTGCTGAGCAACGGCTGATCGGACATGGAGCAGGCCGCCCGACGCGTCCGGGAGTTGCGCGAGGCGATCGACACACACTCCTACCGCTACTACGTGCTCGATGACCCGATCATCTCCGACGGAGAATATGATCGGCTCTTCCAGGAACTCGTCGACCTGGAAGCGGCCTATCCCGAACTGGCCGACCCCGACTCACCGACCATGCGGGTCGGCGGGCAGCCGCTGGAGCAGTTTGTCCAGGTCCGTCATCGGTTGCCGATGCTCAGCCTGGAAAACGCATTTTCCGAAGACGATCTCCGCTCTTTTGCCGAACGGCTCGAACGTTTTCTCAACCGGCAGATCGATTCCGGCTATTCAGCCGAACCCAAACTCGACGGACTGGCCGTTGAACTGGTCTACGAAGACGGCCGGTTTGTCCTCGGTTCGACCCGGGGTGATGGCAGCGTCGGCGAGGAGATCACTGCCCAGTTGCGCACCGTCTCTTCGATTCCGCTCCATCTGCTGCAGGTCAAACCAGCACTGCTCGAGGTCCGCGGCGAAGTTTACATGGAAAAAGACGGCCTGGCCCGGCTCAACGAACGACAATTGAGCCGGGGCCTGCCGCCGTTTGCCAACCCCCGCAATGCCGCCGCCGGCTCCCTGCGCCAGCTCGATCCGTCGATTACCGCGGAACGCCCGCTGCGCTTTTTCGCCTACGGCGTTGCCGATCCCGCCCCGACCGGCTGCCGCACCCAGACCGAATTGCTGGACTATCTGCGACGGGCCGGTTTTCCGGTCAGCCGTCAGGCGGTCTTCTGCCGCGACATCGAGGCGGTCATCGGCCATTACCGGAAGCTCAACGGTGCTCGTCATGAGCTGTCCTTCGAGATCGACGGCATGGTCGTCAAGATCGATGAGTTTGCGCTGCAACAGCGGCTCGGCAGCAAATCGCGGGCACCGCGCTGGGCCATCGCCTACAAATTCGCTGCGACCCAGGCGAGCACCAAGCTACTCGATGTTCAATTCCAGGTCGGCCGGACCGGGGCGGTGACCCCGGTGGCGGTTCTGGAGCCGGTCACCATCGACGGCGCCACCGTCAGCCGGGCCACCCTGCATAACGAGGATGAACTGCGGCGCAAGGACCTGCGCATCGGCGACACGGTGCTGGTACAGCGCGCTGGAGACGTAATACCCGAAGTGATCAAGTCGGTTCCCGACCTCCGGGTCGGCGGTGAAACCCCGGTGATCATGCCGGCCCACTGCCCGGCCTGCGGCGCCGCGCTGGTCAGGCCGGGCGGCGAGTCGATCACCCGCTGCGTCAACTC
>JAZBPM010000233.1:0-5790 GCA_036351615.1 Desulfofustis sp. | reverse complement strand
GAAATAGTTTCCGGCCCCGGCCGCCTCGAGCAACGAGCCGAAGAGCACGAACATGAACACCATGTCGGTGGACACCCCGAGGGCCACGCCGAAGACACCTTCGGTGGTTAACCAGTAATGGGTCATCCCCTTGGTCAGGCTCGCCCCCTTATGGGCAATTACATCCGGCATATAGGCACCGGCAAAGGCATAGAGCATAAAGACCGCAGCCACGACCATCAACGGCGGTCCCAGGGCCCGGCGGGTGGCCTCGAGCAGCAGTATCAGGCCGATAACGGCGACGATCAGATCGATCAGCAGCGGCGCGCCGGGACGAGACGATAACTCGGTATAAAAGAGAAAGATATAGGCCGAGCTGGCAGAGGCGATCAGCGCCAGTACCCAGTCCTGGAGAGGAATATAATTTCTCGGCGACGATTTGAAGGTCGGGAAGGCCGTATACGCCAGAAACATTGCGAACGCCAGATGGATCGCCCGGGCTTCCGTCGAGTTGAGGATGAAGAAATCGAACAGGTACGGCAATGGAGAGGCGTGCCAGAGCTGAAAAAATGTCCAGACCAGCGGTACAAAAAACAAGATGTTTTTCGGAATCGACCCCACCGGATTTCGACCGCCGGTATCAACTTCGGCTATAAATTCATGGACACTCTTTCCGGCAACCGGTTGTTCGCTGGGCTTCGTCATAATCCGTGCTCCTCAAGGCAAGATAGTCGTCAACCTCTCTATCAACCGTTCCATTCCCGTTCCCGGACAACCAACCGGGAACCATCATCCGCGCGGAGGCAGGGCCTATCGGGTCGACCCGATGGATGTGTCGAGAACAACATCGAACCTGCCGATACAAAGATGCGCGACCCCGAGCAAACGGCGAAGTCGCGCATCTCCATCATCGAGCGGCAGGAGCCGTGACTATTGGATCAGACCGGCTTCCTTGTAGTACTTGGCCGCACCGTCATGCAACGGGGCGGACAGGCCGTCCTTGACCATTTCTTCTTTCTTCAGGATGCTAAACGCCGGATGCAATTGCGTGAACTCGTCAAAGTTCTCGAAGACCGACTTGACGACCACATAAATGACTTCTTCCGGTACTTTGGCGGAGCTGACAAACGTCGCACCGACACCGAAGGTGGTGGTGTCTTGCTCGTTACCACGATACATGCCGCCGGGGATGACGGCGGTACGGTAGTAGTTGTTCTCCTCGATCAGCTTGTCGATGGCCGGTCCGGTAACATTGACCAGGACCGAGTCACAGGCTGTGGTTGCCTCCTGGATGGAGCCGTTCGGATGACCGACCGTGTAAATGATCGCATCGACCTTGTTGTCGCACAGCGCCTGAGACTGCTCGGCCGGCTTCAGTTCGGCGGCAAGTTTGAAATCATCATTGGTCCAGCCCATGGCGCCCATGACGACCTCCATGGTGCCGCGCTGACCGGAGCCCGGATTACCGATATTGACGCGCTTGCCTTTCAGATCCTCGAAGTTCTTGATACCGGCATCGGCACGGGCGACGACGGTAAAGGGCTCGGGATGAATGGAAAAGACGGCCCGCAGATCCTTGTTCGGTCCATTTTCCTCAAACCTGCTGGTTCCGTGATAGGCATGGTATTGCCAATCCGACTGGACGACGCCCATGTCCAACTCACCGGACGCTACGGCATTGAGATTGTAAATCGAACCACCGGTACTTTCCACCGTGGCCCGGATGCCATGCTCGTCTTTGCCCTTGTTGACCAGACGGGCGATCGCCCCACCGGTCGGATAGTAAACACCGGTGACGCCGCCGGTACCGATCGTAACGAATTTGGTTTCGGCAACGGCAGCCGAACTAAAGGCCATAGCACACCCCAGGGTCAGGGCTGCAAATAATGCTACCTGCTTCTTCATACTCAATCCCTCCTCGTTTTTTATTATTATTCTCCATGACTTACACAACAAGTCAAGGAGGCGATCAATGGCCACCACGGCAGAGCGGTGAACCATGTGAAACCAATTGTGTGAACGCGGGGAGTGGTACATACCGGAAATCGCGGAGACATGTGACGGCAAGTGACAACGCGCATGTCTCTCGCCTCTCCAGCCATCTCCGATATAATACTATATAATTCACAAAATTCCGCTGACAAGTCAAGCCATTTCCCGATCTGCGGGCTCTCGTCAGGGGATTTGCCGCACCGTCCGGGAAAAGACTCCGTGACCGCTTGACAAAGTACCCGGCAAGCGTTATTGACTGACAACATTAGACGAGGATTGGACGAGATAATTGCTGCCGAACGCGGCGCTTATCCGTTCCGATTGTCGTTCATCGCCTGTAAAAGCATGCATCCAGAAGGACATGGACTGCACCGATCCGCCTCCCCCGGCCGAAGGGGATACAACGACGTTATCAGGGCAGTGTTCGCACCCTCTCCTGCAGCGCCGCAGCATCGCCCGTTTCCACACCGAACCGGACCCTCACCAGACACCGCACCCACCGGGAAACCACTTATTGAATAGCCCCGTCTGCCATCTCCCGATGCGGCAGATATCGATCTTTTCCCTCAGCACAGACAAGGAATACGTTCATGGTCCCCGAAGATGACGAGATACTTTTTACCAATTTCAATTACAACCCTGACTACTACTATTTTCTCTACGTCGGTGAACTCAAGACATACAGCCTGAACTACTTCGTTCAGGAGGCGCTGGCCCATCGGATACCCAACCGGCCGATCAAGTTCGTCGCGATCGTCCCCGATATCTGCATCCAATACAATTACGCCAATATTATCGTCATCAACCCGCGGGGCGAGGAAGAATTCATTTCCGATCACGCCTTCGTCCAGCAGGAAAAGAAACCCCGCCGGAGCTGGCGCATCGATTCGAGCCGATTCATGAGCGCGGTATCGAACAACCCGGCTATCCGCACGCTGATCGACCGGATTCTCGAGCGCCAGAACCAACTCTATATCAATCTCTACGAGAGCGTTCTCGATATGACGCTCGACCAGATCGAGCGGGTCTCGATTCTCGGCCCCGACAAATATATCGCCCGACAATTCAACAACAAAATCACGCAATACAAGGCCCTCGAGGGAATCGTGCCGCTTGCCGATCACAAAGTCTGCGAAGACAAGGATTGCCTGCTCAAGACGACGGCAGACCTGCGCAGTCAGTGGACCGACGGCATTTTCGTTTCCGGCGCATACTCGGCGGCCGGTATCAACTCGGCGGTCACCTACAATCAGCAGCAGGTGGAAAGCCGGTTCGGCGCCACCAACGACGTCTACCTGATCTCAAAATTCATCCCGCACCAACTCGACCCGACGGTGCTGGCCGTGGTCGCAAACGAACAGGATGTCTATATCGCCGGCATTGCCGACCAGGTGATCGTCGACGGCAACCGCTTCATCGGTTCCAAATTTCCATCGCAGGCCACCCCCGAGCAGAAACAGAAAATGCACGAATACACCGTGCGTGCCGGTCGAATGCTCGGCGAGAAAGGCTACCGCGGCATCTTCGGCTGCGACTATCTGATCGACAATAACGGCGAGGTCCTCTTCCTGGAGATAAACGCCCGCAAGCAGGGAACCACCCTGGAATTTTGTTACACTCTCGAGCAGACCCTGCCGGAAGGCGCGCCGATGCTGCCCGAACTCGAATACTATGCAGTCACTGAAGGACGGCTTCCCCGCAACACCGTGGAAATGAAAGAGAACCTGCGCAAGATCCACTGGGGAACCTACAACTACAAGATCCAGACGAAAAAACTGACCACCGGCTACATTCCGCAAAATCCGTACGAACGGGAAACATTTCGGAAAGTCGCCAATGGCGAACTGCTGAAAGACTTTGTCATTCTCGAACATCCGGGGACCAATTTTCTTGTCATGCCGGGCACGTTTCTGGCCCGCGTCGTCTCTGTCGCACGCAATCGTGAAGACGTCGACGAAGGGTTGTGCCAGGGCGTTGGCTTCATCCAACAAACCATTGTAGAGGCTGAATAACATGGAGCAATCATGCCACCACACCGACCGGCCGACCAGCGACTGGGATCAATACACCGAAGCACTCTTCACCACGCTGTTTGCTGCCGGCGACAGCGATACCACGGTGCCGGAAGACGAACAGCAAAAAGCGGGACAGTTGCTGGCCGATGCCCAGCAGACTGACAAAACGGGTCCGATCCTCGATCTCTTCTCCTTTCTGCTCAACCAGGCTGGAGAAAATCGTCGATCGCCAGCGGCATTCGCCATCGACCGGCACACCCTCGAGGAGCTGGCCCGCAAGCATCAACAGATCGACGAACACCTGGTCAGCATCGGCGGCCGACTGACCCAGGCCCGCCCCATCGCCGTCGAGGCCAACCAGCGGGTCGACGAGTATTTGGCGGAAAAAGACATCGTCGCCCCGAGCGGAATCGAACTCTGGGATACGATCCTGGAAAACCAGCAACGGATCAAAAAAGCCTTGTCGATGACCGACGAGGAGTGGCACAGCTTCCCCGGCCAGATCCGGCACGCCATCGACTCCATAGACACCCTGGCCGGACTCATCGATCTGCCTGAAGCCGCTGTTGCCTCGATTACAAAAGTCACTGAAAAATACCGGATGCGGCTCACCCCCTACTATACCAGTCTGATCATGCCGGGCAGCGTCAACGATCCGATCATGCTGCAGTCGATACCGACCGGTGAAATGATCGATAACGCCGGTATCGAGATCCCGCCGGTGGCTGCCGATCATTCGCCGGCGCGGCTGATCGACCAGTTCTATCCGCGTGTGGTGACCATCAAGGCGACGAACATGTGTGCCATGTACTGCACCCACTGCCTGCGCATCGCCCATATCGGCCGCAAGGACCAGATCTACTCACGCGATGCATACAACGAGGCGCTCGATTACATCCGATCCAACACCAGGATCAGAGACGTGTTGATCACCGGCGGCGACGCCTTCGTCCTGCCCAATTCCATGCTGAAATGGCTGCTCGAGGAACTCGACCGGATCGATCACGTCAAACTCAAGCGCCTCGGCACCAGGGTCCCGGTCACTGTACCGATGCGGGTCGACGAGGAATTGCTCGATATCATCGAGGCCAGCAACGATCGCAAACCGATCCGGGTGGTAACCCAGATCAATACCGCCCAGGAGATCACCCCGGTCTCGCGCGACACCTTCCGCCGCATCTCGAAACGGTGTTTCACCGTACTGAACCAGGCGGTCCTGCTCAAAGGCATCAATGATAGTCGTGTGAAGATGTGGAAGCTCTGCGAGACTATCCAAGAGGCCTATGTCCGGCCCTACTACATATTCAACTGCAGTTACCGCAACCCGCAGTTCACCCACTTCCGGGTACCGCTTGAGGTGGGCCGCGACATCGTCGAGTCGATGTACGGCAATATCTCCGGCGATGCCATCCCGCGCTATATCGCCACCGCCGGCGGCAAGATTCCGCTGCATCGCAGCAATGTCGTGACCATGAACGACGACAACAGCTACACTCTCAAAAAGCCGTGGAACGGTCAGGAAGTCTCCTACCCCGATGCCGATCCGCAGCTCTATGCCAACGATCATTTCGCCTTTGCCGGCTACCAGCGCTGATCCGTCACAGCGCGAAAACACGACAGCCCCGCACCGTTACGGGTGCGGGGCTGTCGTTCTTGCTTTTTTTCCTGAGAATCAAATCCCCGGGCTGGCCGGTTCTGCCGGAGGCTGCATCGCGAAGGCCCGGCGGGCCGGAGAATCAGGCCCGAAAGCTTCTCGTCAGGCCATGGATGGCCTGTCTGCCGGCCTCGGAGGCCAGCCGATAAG
>JAZBPM010000232.1:0-2086 GCA_036351615.1 Desulfofustis sp. | reverse complement strand
TTCTGATCTCTTTGTAAAGCTCATCGATCTTGTCCAACTGCTCTGCAAATTCAGGAAACCATTGAACCAACTTGCATTTCGCTCTTTGAAAACGGATGTTTTTGTTTTTTCCCTACCTTAGGGTTCCAAGGCAATCAGCTGTAGGATCGGGTCAGCCCGAATTTAAAAACAAGTACTGGTAATCATAGTATTGGAGCGGGATCTCCAAAATCCCCAGGATGTCCTGCTGGAGCTCGTTGAGTTCGGATACAAACCCGTAGGTCTTGCCGTCGGGAAGCTTCATTTCACCCCGGACGACATCTTCGAATTCTTTGAGCATGTATTCACTGCGCGGGTTGCGGACATCCTTCCTGTTGGGCATGAAGTTGTCCAAACCCTGATCGCGCTGGTCAATGTTTTTCCTTGCCGTTCGCTCGATGAGCACCACCATCTGCAGAGCGATCTTAAAAAGAAGCAAAAACGCCTCGATGCGCTCCGGCGTGTGCAAATAGACCGGCTCGATGCTGTAGGGCCCTTTGGCTCGGCGGAAGGTGTGTTCGTTTTTGTATTGCCTTTTGTGGGTCAGCATACCATCTTCGATGCTCAGCCGGTCCTCGGCCATGTTGGTCAGAAGGGGATAATAGCCGCACAAAGATTGCGCCCGGGTGAAGGCATCTTCCATACACTCGAGCTGAACCTTGAATTTGTTGGTGACAACGGCCTCTGGTTCGGAACCCGCTGCCGGACGGCCGCGCTTGGCGTTGCGATAAGTGGTCTCGCGCTCAGTGGTGATGATGTAATTGAAAAAGGATGCCGACTGGTGCTTGGCCAATATTTTCGCGCATGCGGCTTCGACGGCCTTTCGGGTTTTGAGCTTGTAGCGGTTGAGTCTGCCGGAAAGCTTGACAAAATCATCGAGCGTGGATTGAAACCGCCTATCCAGGCTCGCCTTTTTCCGGGCAAAAAGGCCGTGATCGAACAAAATGAGCATCCGCAAAGGGTAGGTTTTTTTCTGGTAGCTAAATTCAATGGGGACCTCAAAGCCGCGGTTAAAGCGGCCCTTATAGAAAATGAGCGTCTCCCGGTCGTGCTCGGCCACGGCCTGTTCGAAGGCGCGCTTGTATGTTTCGTACATGGGTACCGGGGCGACGAAAAACCCCTCATTGTCGGCGATATAGGCCATGGTCTCGTGGCAGATCAGTTTCGAGTCGCCGACATAAAGAAAATCCTGGCACTCCAGCAGATCGATCAGCTTGTGCCACTGCTCCACGTAGGTGGTCACATCGGTACGGTTGCCGCTGTAAGCCTGCTGAAACAGGGGAAAAGCGTGATCGGAGCTCACTGACATTGACCAGATGAGCTGCTTTAGGTCGCTGCGGTGCTTCTTGCTGTGCCCGAAGGTGATCTTGATGCTGCCGTCGGTCTTGTTATTGTCTGCCTGGCCGTAAAAGGAAACCGAGGTGGTGTCGTAGTGGCAGACATCGCTCTGAATTTCAAATTCTTCAATCATGTTGCGGGTGATCGCCAGTTCCAGATCGCCGATACCGTAAGCGTAAAGGGCATCCAAGGTGTCGGCAAGGCGGTCATCGAAATATTGCTCTGGGCCGATATCGGGCAGCATGACCTTCAGTACGCTTTTTTCGGAGGCAAACTGGCAAATCCGGTAAAGCTGCATGACCTGGAAAAGGATGCCGGTAATCATGGCCACCGCGGCCTGCCCATGGGTGAGCACCTTTCTTCTCGGGTCCAAGTCGACATGCTCGTCGATAATTTTCTGGATCCCACTGCGATCGAAGAAATGGCGCAGGATGGGGGCAAAGCCGACGGCCTGGGTCTGGACGTTTTTGAGCACCGATTCTGCCATTTGTAGAGCCTCCTTATAAGTTACCGGAAACACTCTACTTTTTGGCAGTAAAAATCTAGTTTGATTTCAGCTAGTTATGACCGTTTATTGGTTATTTTAAACCAGAATTGGCTCGATATGCTCCGAAATCAGACATTTTCATCGGTTTTCGTTAAATTCCTAATTCTCTAAACTGTTCGTCGGACGAGCGAAATGCAAGATGAAGCAGTTGTTTATCATTATTATTCTCAGAGCAGAGCCAGT
>JAZBPM010000231.1:0-3669 GCA_036351615.1 Desulfofustis sp. | reverse complement strand
GATAACCGGGCACTGCTCGTTCTGCACCTCGGCATGACCGGCCGACTCGGGATGTTCCCCGCAACCGATCCGGTGCTGCCCCACGATCATCTCCGCTGGCTCCTTGACAACGGTCTGGAACTGCGCTTCAACGACGCCAGGCGTTTTGGTTCCGTCATGCTCTTCTCCCGGCAGGAAGATAGTGACCCGGAAGATATGCTGTTCGCCGATACCGGACCGGAACCGCTCGGCCCACAATTGACGGTGAGTTACCTGCTGTCCAGAGCACACGGCCGGTCCATGCCGGTCAAACAATTTTTGATGGATGGTCGCATCGTTGCCGGAATCGGCAATATCTACGCCAACGAAAGCCTGTTCGCGGCGGGTATCAGGCCGACCCGGCCGGTCGGCACGATCGGCCGTCGTAGATGGCAGAGACTGCTCGACCGGATCAGGGCCACTCTCGACCGAGCTATTGCCTGCGGCGGCTCGACAATCAGTGATTTCTTCGGTACGACCGGGGAGGGCGGCTATTTCCAGGTCCATTTTTCTGTGTACGGCAAGGCAGACCAGCCTTGCCCCCGCTGTCAGTCCCCGATTCAATCGCTCAGGCTGGGCGGCAGGTCGACCTTTTTCTGTCGCCGCTGTCAGCGCTGAACAAACCTCCGTTCTTCGGACCGGCCAAGCCTCCCGGCGCCCCGGACTGTTGCAGCCGTTCACTTTTGCCTGCTTGCCAGCGGCCGCAATCTTTGGTTTATTGCACTATCATCCGGAGGATGAATACATCCGGCTCACTTCATTCCCATTTTCAGACAGGTTTCAGGCCACCATACCAAAGGAGGGAGGTCATGAGTTCACGAATTGCGGCCATCGATGCTCTGGAGATCCTCGATTCACGGGGCAACCCCACCGTTCGGGTCTTTGTCGAACTGGAAAACGGCATCCGTTCCTGCGCTTCGGTTCCTTCCGGCGCAAGCACCGGAGAAAACGAGGCCATCGAACTGCGGGACAACAATTCCACCCGTTATAACGGCAAAGGGGTCCGCACCGCCGTCGATAACGTCACCA
The DNA here is from genome assembly GCA_036351615.1 of Desulfofustis sp. Classification (GTDB taxonomy): domain Bacteria; phylum Desulfobacterota; class Desulfobulbia; order Desulfobulbales; family Desulfocapsaceae; genus Desulfofustis. The sequence goes on along the minus strand of JAZBPM010000231.1, from coordinate 2,622 downwards.
AGATTATCGCCCCTGAGATTATCGGCATCAAAGCTGAAGACCAGGCCGTGATCGATCGGCTGATGATCGAGCTGGATGGCTCGGAAAACAAGGCAAACCTCGGCGCCAACGCCATTCTCGGGGTATCCATGGCCGTTACCCGGGCCGCCGCGGAATCACTCGGTCTGCCGCTCTATCGGTATCTCGGGGGCAGCGGTGCCTGTCGCCTGCCGGTACCGATGATGAATATTCTCAACGGCGGTGCCCATGCCGACAACAGCGTCGACTTCCAGGAATACATGGCCGTTCCCATCGGTTTCGACACTTTCAGCGAGGGACTGCGTGCCATCGCCGAGACGTTTCATGCACTGAAAAAACTGCTCAACAGCCGAGGCCTGGCGACCGGCGTCGGCGACGAGGGCGGCTTCGCCCCCAATCTCGGCAGCAACGAAGAAGCGATGGAAGTGATCCTCGAGGCAATCGCCAAGGCCGGCTATCAACCCGGTAGTGACATCGCGATGTCCCTGGACAGTGCCGCCAGCTCATTTTCTCCCGATCTCAAGTCGACATACGACCTGCAATGGTCCAAAGGCGGCGCTTTAAGCAGCCAGCAGATGGTCGATCTGGTCTGCAAATGGGTCGCCGACTATCCCATCGTCTCCTGGGAAGACCCGCTGGCCGAAGGCGACTGGGACGGTTTCGCCCAAATTACCGAACGGATCGGGAATACGGTGCAGATCGTCGGCGATGATATCTTCGTGACCAACCCACGCTATATCAAACAAGGAGTCGAATGGCTGACCGCCAATTCGGTCCTGATCAAGCTCAACCAGATCGGTACCGTCACCGAGACCATTGAGGCGATCCGGCTCTGCCGGGACGCCGGCTGGACATATGTAATTTCCCATCGTAGCGGAGAGACCGAAGACACTTTCATCGCCGACTTCGCGGTCGCCATGGACGGTGGGCAAATCAAGACCGGTTCCGCGTCACGAAGCGATCGGGTCGCCAAATACAATCGTCTGCTGGAGATCGAACACCATCTCGGCCAGGATGCCCGATACTACTGGAAACGCTGATACACAGTCAGGGAGAATCACCGATGACGAACCAACAGGAAAGACCACCGCTCGACAAGGACAAAATAATTCCGGAACGCATGGCCGCACTGCGTTCGCTGCCGGTAGAGATCAAGCAGCAGCTGACCGGCGAGGAGGCCCGGATCTTTCTCTACGGTGAACCGTTGCCGGAGGAACTGGCAAACAAACTCAAAGACTATCTCGAAGAAGCATAAACCCGAACATCATTGTTCGAAAGAGCGGCATCAATCACCATGCCGGAGGATCTATGTCACGAGTAATGAGATACATTCTGGTGTTGTCGTGTACGTTGCTGTTTACCGGATGCGGCTACAACACCCTGCAAATGAAGGAAGAACAGGTATTCAAAGCCTGGGCCGATGTCGAATCGACGCTGCAGCGCCGGGCAGATCTGGTGCCGAACCTGGTAGCGACGGTGAAAGGGTATGCCGCTCACGAGAAGGAAACCCTCGAAGCGGTCGTCAATGCCCGCGCCCGTGCCACGTCGGTGCAGATCTCTCCGACCGACCTCAGTAACCCGGCGGCGATGGAACAACTGACCGCCGCCCAGGGCAGCCTGAGCTCGGCCTTATCACGACTGTTGCTGGTCGTCGAACAGTACCCTGACCTGAAGGCTAACCAGAACTTTCTCGACCTGCAGAACCAGCTGGAGGGAACCGAGAATCGGATCAACGTGGCCCGGCAGCGCTATAATGCGGCAGTAGAGGACTTCAACGGCTCGATCCGCCGATTTCCGGAACGTTTGACCAATTCTCTGCTGCTCCATCTCGACCGCAAAGAGTATTATAAGGCGGACGAAGGCGCCCAGCAGGTGCCGCAGGTCAATTTCAATTGAAGCGGAGTGACGGCTGGTGCGACTGCACGTGAACATGCCTCGTTGGATCCGGCTGACGACCGCGCTGCTGCTCATCCTGTTCATCCCGCCGGCGGTTTGCGCCCGGCCGGTCCCCGAACTGACCGGTCGGGTCAACGATTATGCGGGAATGCTCGCTCCGGCCACGGTGAAACAGCTTGAAACGGTGCTGGCCGACCTGGAAGAAAGCGACTCCACCCAGATCGTCGTGCTGACGATCACCTCACTCGACGGCGACAGCCTGGAAAACTTTTCCCTGCGTGTCGTCGAGGACTGGCAGATCGGCCGTCAGGATCTGGATAACGGCGCCCTGCTGTTGATCGCCCGCGATGATCGCAAGCTGCGCATCGAAGTCGGGTACGGCCTGGAGGGAAGTCTTACCGACCTGGTTGCCGGACAGATCATTCGCAACGTGATCACGCCGCAGTTTCGTCTCGGTAATTTCGACCAGGGCGTCATCGACGGCGTCGGCGCCATGATCGCCGCGGTGCGCGGCGAATTCCAGGCACCGGCCAGTGGGCAGCGTCGCCAGGGGGCCGGGCAAGACCCCGGTGGTTTGATCACGGCCCTGCTCTTTCTCTTTTTCATTTTCGGCTCGATGTTTCGTCGCAACAAACCGCTGGCCGCCGGTGCCGGTGCAATTGCCGCGCCACTGATCGCGCTGCTGCTGTTCGGTATCACCGGCCTGCT
>JAZBPM010000230.1:0-5192 GCA_036351615.1 Desulfofustis sp. | reverse complement strand
TGACAAACAGGTTCCGCCGCTTAATTTTAAGCCAGCGAGATTCATTCGCCGACAACAAGAAACCGGTCGCCACAGCCGAGAGCATCCCGTACCGGTGCCTGGGGCACGCAGTGGTTCACAACGAGCGGCAGAAGTGACGGCCGCCACCGGAATCATTCGCCAACCGACATAAACGTTTCACCTCAACCCCGGAGATATTGTTATGGCCGTTCCCAATCAGCCCACCGCTCATTACCAGTATCTGATCAAGACCTTTCCGGAAGTGATGGCTGCCGTCGAACAGGTCGGATCGACCGTTCGTCAGGCCGGCCCACTGGACCGAAAAACCACCGAGCTGATTCAGTTGGCGGTGGCGGCTGCTTCCCAGTCAACCGGTGCGGTGCACTCCCATGCCAAACGGGCACTGGCCGCCGGGGCTACCCGGCAGGAACTCGAACACGCGTTGCTGGTGCTGATTTCGACGATCGGCTTTCCCAAAGTCGCGGCCGCCCTGTCATGGGTGGCGGAGATCTCGGAATAGTTCGGCCCGGTCTGCCGGCTGCCGGCGACCGATCATGGTTTACCACATGCAGGGCCGCACGATCGGCCGCCCTCAGGCCCGCTTCTGCTCCAGCTCTTCCCAGCGCCGGTACAGTGCGTCCACTTCCTGCCGGGCCGCAGCGTGATCTTCCCAGCACTGGCGCAGGGCCTCGGGATCGACACCGATACCGGGGTCACCGAGCCGCTCTTCCAGGTATTCGAGCCGTTCCTCAGCCGCCATGATCTGCCCCTCGATACGCTCGTATTCCTGTTGCTCCCGGTAGGTAAGACGCGCTCCCTTTTTTGAACCGCCGCCGCCCCGCTCCTTTCTGGCGGGCGAGGCCGATACGGCCTTGCCGCCTTCCTTCCCGGATTCGTCAAGATCACGCAGCCACTGTTCATAGTCGCCGTAACGACGCACGGTTCCGTCGCCGGTGAAGCCGAGCACGCTGTCGCAAACCCGATCGAGCAGGTAGCGGTCGTGGGTGACGAGCAGCAGGGCGCCGTCAAAATCGAGCAGACCTTCCTCGAGAACATCAAGCGAAGCAATGTCGAGATCATTGGTCGGCTCATCAAGCAGCAGAATGTCAGCCGGCTGCCGCATCAACTCAGCGATCAGGATGCGCGCCTGCTCACCGCCGGACAGTTGCTCGACCGGAGTTTCCAACTGATCCGGGCGAAAGAGGAAGCGTTTTGCCCAGGAGACGACATGAACCGGCCGTCCCCGGAAGATGACGCCGTCACCTTCCGGAGCAAGAGCCCGGCGCAGGGTCGCCTGCCGATCGATTCCGGAGCGGTCCTGGGTAAACGTGGCCACCTGGACGCCATCGGCAACCTTGATCTCGCCGGCATCTGCGGTAAACGCCCCGTTGGCTGCCGAGGAGAGGATCTGCATAACGGTCGACTTGCCGCAGCCATTGGGCCCCACCAGGCCGATCCGGACACCGGGTGAGAGAACGAGGTCAAGCCCGCTGAACAGGAGTGTGCCACCGACGCTTTTGCTCAGTCCCCGTGCTTCAAGCAGTTTTTTCGTTTTTCGTCCGGTCTCGCTGAAATCGATCCCGACCCTACCCTCGGCCCGGTTCAACGCTTTGACCCGGGCCAACTCGTCCTGCAGCCGATACGCCTCGTCGACCCGATAGCGGGCCTTCGTCGCCCGGGCTTTCGGCCCGCGGCGCAACCACTCGTTTTCCCGCCTGACCTTATTGGCCAGCCGCTCTTCCTGCTGCGCTTGCTGGTCCAGAAACTCCTGGCGTTTCTCGAGAAACAGTGAATAGCTGCCGTCCACCTGGAACGTGCCGGACGGGTAACTACGGGACAACTCCACAATCCGGTTGACACTGGTTTCCAGGAAGCGCCGGTCATGACTGACCATGATCAGACCCGACGACGACGATGCGCCCGGAGAAGCCAGCACCTGCTCGAGCCAGACAATACCAGCGATATCAAGGTGGTTGGTCGGCTCATCCATGATCAACAGGTCCGGCTCGACCACCAGCGCACAGCAGATTGCCACCCGTTTTCGCCAACCGCCCGACAGACGGGACACCGGCAGCTGCGGTTCGGGCAGCTGTGCTCGGCTCAACATAGCCTCGGCACGACTCTGCCGTTCGGCCGGTTCAAGCGGCAAACCGGCCAGTGCCTGCAGCAGATTGTCCACACCGTTCAGATCGCCGTCCAGTTCATCTTCCTGGGCAAGGTAACTCACCACCAGATTCCGGCGGCGGATCACCTCTCCATGATCCTGTTCATCTCGGCCGGCGATGATCTTGAGCAGGGTCGACTTCCCGGAACCGTTGGGGCCGATCAAACCGACCCGATCACCCTCGGCGATAATAAGATTCAGCTCGGAAAAAAGGAGCTGGGCGCCAAAAGACTTGGTAACCGAGCGGCAGGAAACGATAGCGGACATGAAAATAGTCTGTCGCTTTTCAGCGACGAAACGGCTTTTAAAATCAGCCTATTTTACCTTGATAGTTTGACACGATACGAGTATAAGCAAAACATTGTCCGGGCGTCCGGAGCGACCACGCCCGAACCGTCAGACATCATACAGACAGAGACAGCTTTTAACAACCACGAGAAGGGCTCTGCCATGAATGACCGATACCATATTATCGTTACCGGAGAAAATGGGCGCTCGTCCTCATTTCAAATTTCCAAAAAGGGGGCTCTGCTCTCTCTCTCTTCAGCCATTATCCTGGTACTGAGTGTCTGCGTCTTCGGCTACTTCACCACCGGCTCATATCTCAGCAACAAATTACTGACCAAGAAAGTTCATTCCCTGCAGACTCGGCTCACTACCAGCGAACAGGCCACCAAGGATTATCTGCAGCAGATCGCCGATCTCAAACAGGCCCATCAGACAGAGCTGCTCGCGCTCATTGAAGAACAGCAAGATACGCTGGCCGACCAGAAGATGTCCTTCGATCTGGAAAACACCAACCTGCAGCTGGAAAACCTGCGCCTGATGAATACTGCGGTCAGCGATCTGAACCAGCGCAGTGAGTTGATCGAAACGGTCATGCACACCATTGGCGTCAAGATCAAGGACGGCACCTCCGGTGCGGAGGAAGGGAGCGGCGGTCCCTACGTCCCGGCGGATGAAACTTCCTATGACGACCTGCTGCAAAAAGTCGACGATTATCTTGAAGCCGTTCGCCTGATGCCGCTCGGCAGACCGGTGAGCGGTTCCATATCTTCCGCCTACGGCAAACGTTCCGATCCGATCAACGGCAAGAATGCCTTTCACGAAGGCGTCGACATTCGCGGTGAACGGGGCGAAAAGGTCTTCGCCACCGCCGCCGGGACCGTTTCCAAAGCCTTTAAGAACGGCGGTTACGGCAACTACGTTGAACTCGATCACGGCAACGGCTACCGGACCGTTTACGCCCATTTGCAAAACTATCTGGTAAAACCTGGAGAACGCGTCGAACAGGGTCAGGTCATCGGGCAGGTCGGCGATACCGGACGATCGACCGGCGCCCATCTGCATTACGAGATCCGCTTGGGCAACAAGCCGATCAACCCGACCAAATTCATGAAAGTCGCAGACATTACCCAAACGGCACAAGCCAAGCAGAAGTAGGGAATTTCATGTTCAATAAAAAAGGCAGCAGTGTCGAAAAAGAGTTGCAAAAAGCTGAAAGTGAAACGATTTCAGCAATTATCGACAAAACCATGCTCATCAGCGGGGAGATCTCTTTCAAAGGGAAGACCCGCATCGACGGCACCATCAACGGCGACATCAGTGGAGAACACCTGATTCTCAGCGAGTCCGGCACAATCACCGGAGATATCAAGGTATCATCCTTTATCTGTCACGGCACCATCGAGGGAAATATCATCGCCAACCTGGTCACCGCCCGGAAAGGCTGCTCGATAAAGGGACGACTGGAGGCCGGCAGCCTGACCGTTGAACCCGGCGCCCGACTTGACGGAGAGGTAAAAGCCGCCGGCAGCAATTCCGGAACCGGCGAAGCCAAAAATCCCCAGAAAGCTCAAACCGCACCACCCCAGAAATCTTCATAACCCCACTAACCACTCCCGCCATGCCCTCCGCTCGACCACCCGGCATTGCCAACCGTCTCGTCTGTCCTGCCTGCGGCAACGATGAGACGTTTATCGAACTGGCTCACGACGTCTTGCTCACCTCTTACTACCACCAGAACAGTGACGGCAGTTTCACCCATGAAAGCGACGCCACCCAGATCAATGGTGAAATCCTGCTCTTCTGCGGTTCCTGCCAGGAAGACCTGAGCCACTACCATCAGCGCTTCCGGGAGATGATCTTTTGAAACGGCAGCGCCGGATCATCACCGACAGCCAGACCGCTTTTACACACTTCCAACAACTCGAGCCAGACGATCTGATCTGTTGCCGTCTGAGGATCAGACCGGGCGAAGAACATCTGCTGCTCGATCTCGCTGAACGCGGGATTACCGGCTTTCCCTCATTTCGCAGCCAGTTGTGCAGCAGATCGAAAGCGCTCCAGACACGGTTGTTCTCCTGGGCGATGATTCCCGGCTCCACGGTGATCTACACCATCCATGACCTGATCGAGACCATCAAGGCTTACGGCCGAACCGGAACCGGCCGGGTTGTCCTCAAGCTTGAGGGGAAAAACGGCGGGCTGGGCGTTCTGCTCTTCTCATCGATTGAAGAGATCTACAACCAGGCCGTGCTCGGGCTGGTCGCCTACCCCTTTGTCGTCCAGCCGTTTCTTGACGGTGCCCGAGACATCCGGGTGATCATCATCGATGACTACCAGGAAGCCTACGTACGCACCAATACCTGTGGTTTCAGGCAAAACCTGCATTGCGGCGCAACGGCCGCCCCCTGCACGCTGACCGACGAACAGCGTGAGCTCTGTCGACAGATCATGACCCGGGGTGGCTTTCCATACGCCCACCTCGATCTACTGCACATCGATGCGGCGACGACTTATTTTTCGGAGATAAATCTGAGAGGCGGCTTGCGGGGGGCCCGCATCACCAGTGATGATTACCGGCAACGCATCAATGCCGTGCACCGGCGTTTCATTGACGGTGCGTAGCCGTTTAACGAGCGAGCCTTTTGCAAAACTTAGTTTTTCGTTCAAAATCAAGGCATGCGAAAAATTTTACCGCAGGCATAGATGATATTCCGAGGATAAAATTTTGAGCATAACGCAG
>JAZBPM010000229.1:0-2445 GCA_036351615.1 Desulfofustis sp. | reverse complement strand
GCCCGCTCGACCGACGGCGCGCGGAAATACCGATACCAGACCACCGAGGCCCCTGCCACTGCCAGGACGACGGCGGCAGCTATCACGGTGGTGAGCCAGGTCTTTCCGACCGCCCGTTTGGCCTTGACCACGCGGTGGGCCGCCGCCCCCGAAAAGGACAGCACCCGGTAAGCACGGATCGGTTTGTCGATGTTCTTGACCTCATGTTCGCCTAAAAACTCATACTCCAGCCCTATCTTGCTCTCCACGGCGTCGTAGACCGTGCCGGAGATGCAAACCCCACCCGCCTCGGCCAGGCTCTCCATCCGTGCGGCGATATTCACCCCATCGCCGTAGATGCGTTTGCCCTCGTCCAGAACGTCGCCCAGGTTGATACCGATCCGAAACCGCATCCGCCGTTCTTCGGAAAGCTCGGCGTTGCGTTCGGCCAGCTCCCGCTGGATCTCCACCGCGGCGTTGACCGCGTCCACCACGCTGCCGAACTCGGCCAGGAGGTTGTCCCCGGGGCTGTCAACTACCCGGCCTCGATACTGCTGGATGAGGTGTGTGATGGCCGTGCGGTAGGCGGTGAGCGTTCGCACGGTGGCCTGTTCGTCCTCTCGCATCAGTCGGCTGTAACCCTCCACGTCCATGCTCAGGATGGCCGAAAGCCTGCGGGTGAGATCCTCATTGCCCATGGGAACCTCCCTTCAAAAACACAAAGCCCCCATGCGGGCGCAATTGCCCGCCGGGGGCGCAACGTTTGCCAACTTCTGGAGACATGAACCCATGGCTCCCTCTCAGAAGGCCGGGATTGGGCTGTAGGTCTATTTAGAATGGATTTATTTTATTGGAAATTATGAATCAAGAGTTGGCAGAATGTCAAGTTCCCTCTGTGCCACAAGGCAATGTGGGGTTGGGCCTTTTGCATGAACACGTTTGAATGGCCCGACCTGACTGCATCCCGATCGACCGCATTAAAGCGGTGATCCCTCTATATCTGAAAAATATGGCTCTTTGAAATAGCTGGACCGAGGTCAAAGCCCCTGCCCGGCGATTGGTTCGATTACCCGCGTAAATTGTCGATCCACCTCATCGCCTCCGCATCGCTGATCTTTCCCAGATGGCTTTTAAACCGATCGGCCGTCTTCTGCGGAAGGAACCCGACTTCGGCCTCTCTGCCGCTTTTTGGGTCCCGGATAATGGCTTTTCGGTTCTCGATATCCATCGGCCTGAGTTTCAGGACCTCCCCGACCCGCATACCGCTGCGGGCCATGAGCTCCAACCTCAGCCGATCCCGCTGACTTCTGGTCCTGAAAATGATCCTTGGTTGTGGGTTGAGGAAATGCTTTGACACCGCTCGGTCGAATCGGCCATTGTTCAGAATACCAGAAATATAGGAAAAAATGAAAAAAGATATTCGATGCGGGAGGGAATATGAAGAATAATCTTAACCTCCAATCCATAGCGGATGAAATAAAATTGGCACAAGATGAGTGCAAGCAATTATCCTTGATAACTGAACGTTATAAATCTTTCGATAATGCAGACGCCTATGCCGTGGCGGAGATGGTTCATCAGATGCGGCTGAAAGAAGGTATGGTGCCGATTGGACGGAAAATCGGATTCACAAATCCGAAGATGTGGTCAATTTACGGGGTGTGTGAACCAATTTGGGGTTATATTTACGATACCACTGTTATAAAATTAACAGAGCCATCTGCAGTAAGATGTCGAATTGGACACTTTGCCGAACCGAAAATTGAGCCTGAGGTTGTTGTTCATTTCGGTTCTGCACCTTCAGTAGACGCCAATACTGTAGAGGTTCTGGCATCAATAGACTGGGTTGCCCACGGAATTGAAATTGTACAATCACATTTCCCTGGTTGGAAATTCAAAGCAGCAGATACTATAGCCGACTGGGGACTTCATGCAACGCTCATTGTCGGCAAACCAATGTATGTGGAACAACTCGGAAAAAATGTGCTCAATGACCTTGAAAACTTTACCGTAATGTTGTCCTGTGATGGCACTATGCTTGAACAGGGGAAGGGGGCAAACGCCCTTGGAAGCCCTATAAAAGCCGTTGGCCATTTGATAACGGTTCTCGCCCATCAGCCAGATGCTACGCCACTTCAACCCGGGGAACTGGTTACAACAGGTACTCTGACAGTAGCGCTCCCTATTCATCCCGGCCAGACCTGGCGTACAAGTTTAAACGGTATTGAGTTGTCGGATATCTCTATATCATTTGAAGAGTAAGGGTGATAAACACATGAAGCAAACGGAGATCAGTCATCCGGCGAACTGACCCGGACGGCGGCCTTCCATGAAGCGATGCTTGTGCCTGCTTCCCGGATGACGGCCCTGATTTTTTCCGCCGCCGCCTGAACCCCGCCCCTGTCGCCGGACCCGCCGTCACCGCTGCCGACGGAACCGCCCTTGTCACAACCGGCACCTCCGCTG
>JAZBPM010000228.1:0-2571 GCA_036351615.1 Desulfofustis sp. | reverse complement strand
TGCGCTCCGATGATTCGGGTCGGTCGACCGTCTTCGTCGTGATGGATCGATGCCCGGGCGAAAAACCAGTGATAGCTGCCGTTGGGAGCCAATAGGCGATATTCGAGATCGTAGGAGTCTCTGCCTTCGGCGATTGCCTCGTCCTTGACGATTCTGGCCTGTTCCAAATCTTCAGGGTGTAAACGGTCCCGCCAGTCCGAGACGTTCAGCACTTCTTCGCTGAGCCCGCGGCCATTTTCGGCTTCCCATTCCAGCGTTACGTGCAGGGTATCGTCGGACAGATTCCAGTCCCACAGGCCGATGCGCGCGGCCTTGAGCGCGGCGTCGAGACGAAGAGACGTCTCTCTGGCATACCGGTAGGCGTCCGTCAATTGCTCTCGGGAGAACTGGTGCTGCCGAAGTGATTCCAGGCGGCTCTCGAGCTTCAGGGCCGGGCGTTGCTCGGACAGGTAAACATCCGGGTGGATGTAGAAGGGATTCTCGATCACCTCGGGCCCGATAACGACAAATGGATGGGTGTCGATAACGGCGTTGAGCAGGTCTGGAGCAAAGCGACGGCGATCGTACTGACAGATGGCCAGCGCAGCGCTTCCCGGAAAAAACCGATTCAGCTTCGCCTCATATTCGATCAGCCTCTCCGAGCCCGGTGCGCCTCTGAGCATCCAGGTCATTTCTCCGGTAATGCGCAAGGCGGTATAGCCGTCTTCCACTGCCTGCCGGGTTGCCTGCTCGAGCAGTTCAAGCATCCTCTCCGGATCGAAGGAGCCGCCTTGCAGGTAGGTCTCTGCTGCCGTCGAGATCAGCAATTGACCGGAGGCACGATATGGTTCGGGATCGATGCCGTCTTGCTGGAGATAGCGGCGGATCCACGCTGCACTCCGGCTATCGACGATATAGAGAACACGTTCGTTTCTCTCCAAGCCGCTGCGGATGTACGGGGTGACCAGCGCGCGGTGCTCCGCTTCGGTCTCGAAGATACAGCAGATATGATCGCCTGCCCTCAGGGCTTCGATGGTTTTCGTTTCGTGCATGGGTGGTTTTTGGCGGGATACTCTGTCTGGTGGTCCGTGTCGTCTCGACTGTCCTAACAACGTTCAATCAGGTTCTGGAGTTCGCTGATCCGAAACGGCTTATTGAGAGCACCGCAAAACCCGTAATGGGCATAGTCGGCCAGGATCGGATCGGAGCCCGAGCCACTGGTCACGATAACGTTGGCGGTTGGCTCGATCTGCAGCAGTTCCCGAACTGCCTGAACGCCTCCCATGCCAGCTGGTATGGACAGGTCCATGAACACCAGATCGAAGGGGGTACCACTTTGTCTGGCCTGCCGGAACCTCTCGATAGCTTCCCGGCCGTCGGCCGCTTCGCAGCAGAGGTGCCCGCGCATTCTGACCAGGTCACAGACCAGATTACGAATCGAGATTTCATCGTCCATGACCAGGATACGTTTTGCCCGTGTCTTCCGTAGCGGCTCTGCCATGGCTATTCGTCCGGATGAAGGACCTTGTCGATATCGAGCATGCCGATCAACAAGGAATCGGTCTTGAAAACCCCGGAAAAGTATTTTCCTTGGATGCCCCGCATGTTGGCCGGCGGCTTTTCCTGCTTGTCCAGCGCGACCTCGACCACATCACCGATGCGGCTGACGAGAAAGCCGGCGCTACCGTCAAAGGAGTTGACGATGATATTGCGTGCGTCGTCGGTTGAGTCGGTTTCTCCGAGACCGAGTTTTTTGGCCAGGTCAATGATGGTGACGATTTTGCCGCGCAGATTCAGTACCCCGAGGACATAGTCGGGAGCTTGTGGTACCGGTGTGCGCTGCATGATCTTGTTGATCTCCTGGATCTGCAGGATATCCATGCCGCACAATGCCTCGCCGATGGCAAAGGTTGCAAGTTCGATGGATTGTCGGGAACCGGTTGATGATGGTGTGGCCATGGTATATCCTCCGTGGCGGCAGGGGTTCGTTTGCTCTGGTTTGGCCGAGGTGCTGAGGCGCTTTTCCGTTCCTCGTCAGAACCATTCGGGATAGAGCTGACCGACCATTTCGTTGATATTGACGAGCAGGGTGGTCTGACCGCCGATGATTGTCGAACCGGCGATACCCGGTTGTCGCAGGGTCTCCTCGTCGGAGCGGGCGGCAATATCACGGGTGTCGATAGGACCGCAGGCCAGCAGGCCGATACTGTGCGTCCCGAACGAAAAGACGATGACGAGCAGGTCCTCCCGCTCGGTCAGCGGCTGTACCTGGGCGATATCATCGACGCAGATCAGATGCAGGCTGCCGTCCCGGTACTGCATCACCCGTTTGGCGCCAAGATACTCGATATCGCTGCGCTTGATTTTCTCGATCCGCTCCACCTGGTCGAGCGGGATGCCGAATTGTTCCGTTTCCGAACTGCGAAAGATCAGAACCGATTGGCTGTTTTCGGCAGCGGCAATCTGGCTTTCGGTCTCCTGTTGAACCTCGGTCGCCCGGTTGCTGCCGTCGACCGAGCTAAGGTGGGCCATGGTTGCCAGGTTGGCCACATCGAGGATCAATGCGATCCGCCCGTCACCCATGATCGTTGC
>JAZBPM010000227.1:0-2045 GCA_036351615.1 Desulfofustis sp. | reverse complement strand
CTGTGCTCTACGTTCCGCATGAGAGGAGTGACGCTTTTCCGCGCCCACCCATGCGGTGGTTGGGTCCGTTTCGCCGGTATCAGCGTCTATAGCGGAAGGACACTTCAAGTTGTTGCCGGTGGCTGCTTCGTGAGAAGGACAGGTTGCCGCCTAGCGTGAGCCGCAGTTCTCCATCGCCGTATCGCGGCCAGTCGATCCCGCCACCGAAGAGGCTGATCATCTTTGTATCGGTCTCACCGACGACGGAAGCGGCGGTTGCCAGGTTGATGGCTTTTCGGCCAAGCGAGACGGTTTCATCGCGGCTGCCGAGTTCTCCGGGGATTGACCTGATAACCTGGGTCACCGCTACTGAGCCGGTACTGGCCGACGGGTTGAAGCCAAAGTCGGTGCAGACGATATCGACTTCGGTGATGACCTGCCGGAATTGATCGAGCTCGTAGTGCAGCACGTGTGCATCCCCATCATAAAAGCTGGAGCCCGGGTGCGCCCTCAGCCGGCAAAAGGTATCGCTGCTGCGGATTCTGAGGCTGCCGGTCGTGCGGTTGTTGTCGTAGGTCGGTTCGACGATTTCCACCGGCTGATTGACGAGGACGGTAAAATTCAGTTGGCTGTGGGCGGCCCGTTCTTCGGCGGTGGTAAAGCCGTTGATATGCCCGAGATCGACCCAGCCGCCGGATGCCGGCACATTTCTCTCAACTCGCTGGTAGCGTCCCTGTTCAGCGGTTTTGCCGACCATGAAGGCGAGGCGATATGAGAGCACTCTGCCGCCCGTCGCTGCCGGGGTGATAACGGTTTCTACCTGCACCTGTCCCTCTTCGTTTACGCGCACGCCGGCCAATCTAAAATCGGCACTGTTCTCGTCCGTTTCGCTGAACGGTGGTTCCTGGATGGAAAAAGGTCCCGCCTCCCGGCCAACTTCGGTGGTCAGCGAGCGTACGACGAGAAGATAGTTGTTGATACCCGGCTCAAGCGTGTCTGTCGCGATGTCGTGCTCGCACCAGTCGGAAGTCCCATAGCCGTTGACATCCGTTTCATCGATGATCCCGCAGCTCAAGCGTGGGACGATATGCGTATAGGCGCGCTCGCCGTCGCGGAACAGTTCAATGACGATATCGCTGCGGGCCGGTCTGAATTGAAAATTGACCGGTATCTGCTCGCCCTGAATGATGACGCGGGGATGGGTATACAGGCTGATAAACGGTCGATCAACATCGACTCCCCAGTGAATGATGCCGGTGGTTTCTGCTGCCAGTCCGGCGCCGCTGATGCGCAGGCGATAGCTACCGCTCAAGGTGTCATCGACATAGCTGGCCCGGCAGGTTCGGGTCGGCAGCGGCTGGGTTTCCGAAGCGGAGCTGTCGCGGGCCTCGAGGCAGGCCAGGTTCTCGCTGCGCACCACTTCGCCGGTATCGGGGTCGATAAGTTCCATCTGCCAGAGATCCGGCAGCGAGGTGAGTGGTCCATGGTAGCGCCAGCTGAGGTCCATCCGCAGCCTGCCGTCCAGTGGCGATTCGATGATGTGGCTGCCGGCCCGCGGTGTGATCAGAGAGAGCGTCGGGGTACCCGGCCCGGCAAAGGTGCCGCCTTCTCCGATAGCAGCGTCGTCTCCTGCGATTTCCATTACTTCGAACGGGGTGAAATGAAAACCTGTCTCTCCGGAGCCGCCGAAACCGCCGCCATCGCCGATTGGTTCGTCGTCGCCGCCGACCTCATAGGCGTCCAGCGACGTGACGCGGAACATATCGCTCAGGCCGCCGGCAGCCGAGTCGGCGTGGCTGACGGAGAGCAGATAGAGGCCGGTGGGAGCGTCAGCCGGCAGCTGGAGCTGGACTTCACGATACGGATCGCCGGGTCCGGGTGGGTTGTCGTTTCTGATCGACATGGTTGCTTCCTCGCCGCCGACTCCGGTCCTGATGGCCGAGAAGACCACGGTGCCGCCGGGTGCAACGGGCCGACTGAACCGGTAGCGGATCGGAATCGAGCTGCCGCGAAGAAAGGCGTCGCCACCGCTTGGCGAGGCAATTTCGATGCCGAGATCAAGCATT
>JAZBPM010000226.1:0-3113 GCA_036351615.1 Desulfofustis sp. | reverse complement strand
TGGCTCGGCCTGCTCCAGGGCGTCGCCTATTGCAATGAAGTCCTAGGCATACCGGTGGTCATGTGTACCGGTGAGGGCGGTTGTCCGCCATGGGTGCTGAAGAGTCCGTACCTGAAATACATCGTGCTGCAGATTGCCTCCGGCTATTTCGGTTGGGACGAGATCATCCGGGCCATTCCGGAGATGCAATGCGACCCGGCGGCGATCGAGATCAAGTACGGCCAGGGCGCCAAGCCCGGGGACGGCGGCCTGCTCATGTGGTACAAGGTCTCCAAGCTGATTGCCCGGTTGCGCGGCGTCCCGGAAGGCGTCGACCTGCCGTCGCCGCCGGTGCACCAGACGCTCTATTCGATCGAGGAGAGCGTCATGAAAATGATCCAGACCATGTCCATGGCCTTCGGTCACAAGGTCCCGGTCTATCCGAAGATCTCCGCCTCGACCTCTGCCAAAGCGGTACTCAACAATCTGGTACGCAATCCCTATGCCGGCGGTCTGCTGATTGACGGTATCGACGGTGGCACCGGCGCCGCCTATCACGTATCGCTGGACGCCACCGGCCACCCGGTCGCTTCCAACGTCCGCGAGTGCTATCTCGATCTCTGCGCCCAGGGCATGCAGAACGAGGTACCGATCTATGCCGCCGGTGGCATCGGCAAGAATGGTAACGTCGCCCAGAACGGTATGGCCCTGATCATGCTCGGCGCCAGTGCCGTACATATCGGCAAATATATCATGCAATCCACCGCCGGCTGTCTGGGCAACGAACAGAACCGCTGCAACGTCTGCAATCTCGGCATCTGTCCGAAAGGCATCACCAGCCAGAACCCGAAGCTCTACCGGCGCCTCGATCCGGACAAGGTCGCCGAGCGGGTGGCCGAGACCTTCATGGCCATCCAGACCGAAGTCAAAAAGATCATGGCCCCGCTCGGCAGGTCGCAATCGCTCCCCATCGGCATGTCCGACGCGATCGGCATCGGCGACAAGGATGCCGCCGATTTACTGCAGATCAAATATGTCTGCTGATCGACAGCTGCGCACAAAGGAATTGCTGTTATCGCTTATCATCTTGCAAGGAGTTCTTTAGTGACTACCACGGTCTTACACGGGCGGGACGAAAACGGCCTGCGCATCTCTTCCATGGATTACGAACGGCTGGTCCGCGAAGCCGCCGTCCAGTCGCCCCAGTTGGTGCTGGAGACCTACGGACAACATAATATCGGCATCCGGTTGCAACGACCGGGCGGCCTGCACCTGCAGATCGAAGGCCCGTGCGGCCAGCGGCTCGGAGCGATGGGTCAACCGGGAACAACCATCTCCTGCCGGGGATCGGTCTCCGATGATCTGGGCTATCTCAATATCGGCGCGGACATCACCGTCCTCGGCGACGCGACCAACGGCGTCGGCAACGCCATGGCGGCGGGCAGGCTCTCCGTTGGCGGCTCCATCGGCGCCCGCGGGCTGACCATGACCAAATGGAATCCGGAATATGATCGGCCGGAATTGTGGATTCTCGGTTCGACCGGCGACTCCTTTGCCGAATTCAATTGCGGCGGCATTGCCGTGGTCTGCGGCCATGAGGCCAAAAATCCCGACAACGTACTCGGCTATCGGCCCTGTGTCGGCATGGTCGGCGGCCTCATTTATTTCCGCGGCCGGCACGACGATTCCTATGCTCAGACAAACGCCCGCCTGGCGCCACCCGACGACGCGCAATGGCAGTGGCTGATCGCCAACCTGCCGCTCTATCTGGAGCGGATCGGTCGTCCGGAATTGTTAGAGCTGCTCAGCGTACGCGACGAGTGGCAGGTATTGATCGCCGTCACGCCGCAGGAACGGGCACTGATGTGGTCCGGCCCGATGCCCATGGCCGAATTCCGCCGGCAGTTCTGGAACAAGGCCTTCGGCGGCGGCGACCCGCTGCGCGATCTGGCCCCCGACCAGGATCGCTCGCCGATCGGCACCATCGTCACCGGCGAGTTGCGCCGCCGAGCCCCCTGGTGGGCCAACAATGAAGCGGCGGCGCCCTGCACCTATTACTGCCCGATTCATATCCCCACCGTTGAGCGGCTGCGCTTGATCAGGGAAGGACGGATCGACGAGGCCTACGAATTGGTACTCGGCTATACGCCTCTGCCGGCTTCGGTGTGCGGGGCAATCTGCCCCAACCTGTGCATGGAAAACTGTACCCGGACCGGCATCGACGGCTCCATCGAAATGCAGATTCTCGGCCGCGCCGTCGCTCATTTCAAGGCACCGACGGAGGCTCCACCGATCGGCAAAAGAGTCGCTGTCATCGGCGGCGGTCCGGCCGGACTGAACGCCGCCTGGCAGCTGGCTATCGCCGGTATCGAGGCGCACATCTTTGAAAAGGACAGCCGGCTCGGCGGCAAACTGGCCCAGGTTATTCCTTGGGAGCGGCTGCCGCAGGCCATCTGGGACGAGGAGATCAAACGATTCCGCTCGATGTCCAATATCACCGTCCATGAAAACAGCGACATGGACCCGACCACCTTCGAGCGGCTCTGCCGGGAATTCGACTACGTTATCATTGCCGTCGGCAC
The DNA here is from genome assembly GCA_036351615.1 of Desulfofustis sp. Lineage (GTDB taxonomy): Bacteria > Desulfobacterota > Desulfobulbia > Desulfobulbales > Desulfocapsaceae > Desulfofustis. The sequence goes on along the minus strand of JAZBPM010000226.1, from coordinate 552 downwards.
GCATCAGCCCCGCCGGCTGACCTTCCCCGGCCACGAACGGGTCGTTCCGGCACTTGATTTCCTCAAGGAGGCAAAAGGAAAAGAAACCATGAAAATCGGCCCGCAGGTGGTGGTCATCGGCGCCGGCAACGTCGGCTGCGATGTGGCCTGCGAGGCCTACCGCCTGGGCGCCGAGAAGGTCACCCTGGTGGATATCCAGAAACCGCTGGCCTTCGGCAAGGAAAAAGAGGCGGCCGAAGCGCTCGGCGCCGGTTTCAAATGGCCGGTGCAGACCAGGGAGGTGACCAGTGCGGGCCTGATCACCAGTGAAGGCGAGCTGATACCGGCACAGACCGTGTTTATCTCCATCGGGGATGTACCGTCCCTGCCCTTTCTGCCTCCGTCGGTGCAGACGTTCAGCGTCGGCGGCGCCGACTGGATCAAGACCGATACGGCCCATAAAACTTCGGACGGCAAGATCCTGGCCATCGGCGACGTAGAACGGCCGGGCCTGGCGACCGATGCGCTGGGGGCCGGTAAAAACGCGGCAGAAGCGATCCTGGCAGAAATCAG
>JAZBPM010000225.1:0-3275 GCA_036351615.1 Desulfofustis sp. | reverse complement strand
GTCTATGGTGGTGACATGCCGGAAGGCATGCTCGCTTTCGGTCTAGCCATGGGTGCCAATAACTGGCGTGATGCCTGGGCTGCCATGTGGGGTGACCCGAAGTATCGTATCGGCGACCTGGTTCAGGAAGCTGCCAAGGAACGCAACCTGCGTTGGATAGGCTGGACGAGCCAGGGTCCCAACGCCATGTTCACCAAATTCCCGGTGAACAAACTCGAAGATCTCGCCGGCAAGAAAATGCGAGCCGGCGGCCCCCATGCCCTCTTCCATGAGGCAATGGGCGGTGCCCCGGTTGCCATGGGCGGTGGCGACATCTACACCGCTATCAAGCTCGGCACCATCGACGGTACCTATTGGGATACCGGCGGAATCGACGACATGTCCTTCCACGAGGTCATCAAATACGCCATCATGCCCGGCTGGTGTCCGGCCCAGCATCAAGAGATCTATATCAACCTCGACAAGTGGAACTCCCTGAACCAGTGGCAGCGAGACCAGATCGACAGCATCTTCATGAAGACCTACTTTGAGACCAGCCGGCTGAGCTGGAAAGGCGTCAATGAGGCCTTGGAGATCCTGAAAAACGCCGGAGGCGAGGTTATTCAACTCTCCGACGAGGAAGTCAAGCGGATGCGTGCACGCTCGGTAGAAGTTGTTTGGCCGAAGGTTGCGGAGCGATCCGAGCGCAACGCCAAAGGTGTCGCCCTGTGGAAAGAATTTCTCGAGGACATCGGCGAACTGTAGTTCAATCTAAAGGAAAAAACCGCTGATCAGTTTTTTTCGCTGAGAAACCACGTCCGGCCCTCCTGCCCAGGAGGTGCCGGACGTGCTACGTTCACTATCACCACATGCTTCTTGCCGGACCGTTTTACGGGGTCTCCCCCCGGCGCAGCCGGTCGTTTATGGCATCGATCACCGGCGGCAGTTCGGCAACACGCTCGACGACGTAATGTGCACCAGCCGACAGTAAGCGGTTCCGTGCTGCGGCCACCAGTTTGGCACCATCTTCATCCTTCAGACGGGCGAACTCCGGCTGGGACAAACCGCACAAATTCCCGGTCAGGGAAACCCCGATCGCCCAGACGCCGGCATTTGCCGATGCCTCCATGTCGACCACGGTATCGCCGACATTGACCACCCGCCGCGGAGGGTACACCTGCAACCGTTCCATCAAGCGATAAATCATCCACGGCGCCGGCCGGCCGGCGGGGACCGCCGAGGCTGATATTGAAACATCCGGGGCATAGCCCTGTTCTGCGGCTGCTTTTTCAACAATATCAATTGCCTCCTGAAAATATCCGGTCGAGGCGCCGATCTTTAGACCGCGTTCGCGCAACTCTCTTACTGCATCAGCCACCCCGTCGATAACGGCGCTGTATTCACGGAGTGTTTCACAGAGCAGCGGAACAAAAGCGTGATAGAGCTCATCGATGTCAGCGTCGGCTATCGCCCGCCCATTGACGGATTGCCAGGCTTCGGCCACCCGCTCTATGGCAGCAAGCGCCGCGATATGATCCCGTTTCTCCAGTCCCATCGGGCCCCGGGCTTCAGCCATGGTAATAGACACGCCATGATCCTTGAATCCCTGGACGAAAGCGGCTGCCGGCGCGCGACAACCGTGATCGACGGTGGTGCCGGCCCAATCGAATATGACGAGTCCCACACCGGCAGCCGCCTGCCCCGCTTTTACATGTGTTTTCATGACAGTATGTGCTGCAGGAGACGGCAGCAGAAAAAGGAAGGGTAAGAAAATGCAGGGGTCACTCTAGCCGGCAAAGCCGTTTTTCTCATAGAAAGCGTAAATGAATTCCTTCTGGAACTCAAACGACCAATGTACGTCTTTCAAAATCCGGGCAGCTTCCGCGCCGTTGCCCTGTTTCAGAAATTCGATGAATGACTGGTGTTCCAAACAATTTCGGTATTCCCACTCGGGATTATACTTTTTCCGTGGGAAATCATAGAGGCGATGCTTTATCGGCAGAATAAACTTCCGGAGAGGCTCGTTGGTCGAGATATCCACATAGACATTGTGAAATTGCAGATTGGTCTTGAAAAACGTGGAAAAGTCGTTTGCCTTGATGTCGGTAAACATCACATCATTGAGCATTTCCAGCTGATCGATGTGAGCCGGTGTAATCTTATCGATGCACTCTTCGATAATAAACGCCTCTACCAGGCCGATCGCATCGTACGCGCTCCTGACATCCTCTAGGGTGAGTTTGTTGACCAACACGCCCCGGCGGGGAATGATCGTCACAAAACCCTCGAGTTCGAGATGGATGAGGGCGTCTCTCAGCGGGGTCTTGCTGATCCCGAGTTGATTGGCTATTTCACCGATATTGAGAGTAGATCCTGGAAACAGATCACCTTCATTCATCTGCCGGCGCAGATAATCGTAAACCAACTCGCTCAGAGACGAATAATTCAGCGTATCAGTCATCAACGGTGCCTTGGATATCGGGAGTGTCATACTTTCCTGTCCAACCGCTAACAGTGCCAAAACAATCTAAACGATCCTGAGCACATGTCAAGGAAACAGGAAAGTATGACATCGTTATCCACAAAGCTGATCACGAAAGAAACGTATCAACCGGCGTATAATCAAGGCCGAATGCTTCGGCAACCGCTTGATAAGTCACCGCTCCGTGAATCACATTGGCTCCCAATTTGATTTCTTCATTTTCCTGCATCGCCTTTTTCCAGCCTTTGTTGGCTATCTGCACGGCATAGGGCAGGGTGGCATTGGTCAGGGCAATGGTGGAGGTACGGGCAACCGCTCCCGGCATATTGGCAACACAGTAGTGAACCACGCCATCAACGACAAAGGTAGGATCCGCGTGCGTCGTGGCCTTCGACGTCTCGGCACAGCCGCCCTGATCGATAGCCACATCGACGATAACCGAGCCTTTTTTCATATCGGGCAGCATATCCCTGGTAATCAGTTTCGGAGCTTTTGCGCCGGGGATCAGGACCGCACCGATGACCAGGTCTGCTTTCGTCACGTATTCACGCAGAAGCGCCGGATTGGACATGACAGGGACACAATTGGCAGGCATAATCTCATCCAGATGGGTAAGCCGCTCCAGACTGGTATCAAGGATGTAGACCACGGCGCCAAGCCCGCATGCCATTTTCGCGGCATTATAACCGACTACACCGCCCCCGATAACCACCACCGTCGCCGGCGCCACACCTTTGACACCACCCAGGAGTACCCCGAGGCCGCCCTGAGGCATTTCCAGGCAGCGGGCGCCAACCTGCGCCGCCATCCGACC
>JAZBPM010000224.1:0-9299 GCA_036351615.1 Desulfofustis sp. | reverse complement strand
AATGAGCGACAATAAAAACATCCTTTTTTCAGGAGTTGGCGGCCAAGGCATCCTGCTGGCCAGTGAAATCACCGCCCAGGCGCTGCTGGCCGTCGGTTTTGACGTGAAAAAAAGTGAGGTGCACGGCATGGCCCAGCGCGGCGGTTCGGTTACGGCGCAATTGCGTTACGGTACCAAAGTCTATTCGCCGCTGATCGATCCCGGCTGCGCCGACATCCAGATGGCCTTCGAGATGATGGAGGCGGTCCGCTACCTGCCGTATCTTCATCGAGGCAGCATCGTGATCGTCAACACTCAGCAGATTCTGCCGCCATCGGTGGCCACCGGTCAGGCGCTCTATCCGGAGAACGTGCTTGACGAGCTGCGTTCCCGCGCCATCGAGGTGATCGCCGTCGATGCCTTCACCATCGCCCGTCAGGCCGGTGAGGTACGCACCGCCAACGTGGCCCTGGTCGGTGCCCTGTCAGTGCACCTGCCGGTTGACGAACAGGTCTTTCAAAGCATCATTGAGAGCCGGGTGCCGGAGCGGTTCCGGGCCGAAAACATGGCGGCCTTCACAGCCGGTCGGCAGGCCGGACGCCGGCAAGAGCGGTGAGCAAAGGAGCGGATATGGCAAACAACAAGACGATGTATTGGGAAGCGGAGATGGAAACCCTGCCGAGGGCCGGTCTCGAATCGATTCAGCTGCGGCGCCTGCAGCATCTGATCGAGCGGGTCTATCGGACAGTGGAGCCGTATCGCCGGAAAATGGATGCGGCCGGCGTCAAGCCTGAGGACATTCGCTCCCTGGCCGACCTGGCCCGATTGCCGTTCACTCTGAAAGAGGATCTGCGGGACAACTATCCGTTCGGCATGTTCACCGTGCCGCTTGACGAGGTGGTCAGGGTTCATGCCTCGTCGGGAACGACCGGCAAACCCACCGTGGTCGGCTACACCAAAAAAGATATCGACACCTGGGCCAACCTGATGGCCCGGGCCCTGGCCTGCGCCGGTACGAGCAGCGGTGATATGGTGCACAACGCCTATGGCTACGGCCTGTTCACCGGCGGTCTTGGCGCCCACTATGGTGCGGAAAAGCTTGGCGCAACAGTTATTCCGGTCTCCGGTGGTAATACCAAGCGGCAGATCACCATCATGAAGGACTTCGGTTCGACGGTATTGCTATCGACCCCGTCCTATGCGTTGAACCTGGCCGAGACGATGGCGGAGATGGGCATCGCTCCGCAGGATCTGGCCCTGCGGGTCGGCATCTTCGGTGCCGAACCGTGGAGCGAGAATATGCGCGAGGAAGTGGAACGCAAGCTCAATCTGCGGGCAGTCGATATCTATGGGCTTTCAGAGGTGATCGGTCCCGGTGTGGCCATGGAGTGTCTGCAGACCACCAAGGGGATGCACATTTTCGAGGACCATTTCCTACCGGAGATCATCGACCCGGCCACCGGCGAGGTGCTGCCGCCCGGCGAGCAGGGCGAACTGGTCTTCACGACGCTGACCAAAGAGGCCTTCCCGGTGATCCGTTACCGGACCAAGGATATTTCCAGCCTCTGTTACGATACCTGCGAGTGCGGTCGGACGCTGGTGCGCATGGGCAAGGTCACCGGCCGCACCGACGACATGCTGATCATTCGCGGTGTCAACGTCTTCCCGTCTCAGGTCGAGCACGTGCTGATCGGTATCGACGGCGTCGAGCCGCACTACCAAATCATCGTCGAGCGCGAAGGTTCGATGGATACGATGACCGTCGAGGTCGAGATCAGCGACAAGGTGTTCAGTGACGAGATCAAGCAGCTCGAACAACTGACCCGACAGATCACCCATGACATCAAGGATATTCTCGGCGTCACCTGCCGCGTCAAGCTCGTTAATCCGCGAGCGATCCAGCGCAGCGAAGGCAAGGCGCAGCGCGTTATCGACAAACGAAAAATCTGAGTTCGGGAGGAGTGACCATGCGCGTTGAGCAGATTGCAGTCTTTCTGGAGAACAAGTCGGGACGACTGGCGGAGATTACCTCGATCCTGGCGGACAACGGTATCAATATCCGCGCTCTGTCGGTGGCCGATACCGCTGATTTCGGTATCCTGCGACTGATCGTCGACAAAGTTGAAGCCGCGGAGCAGGCCTTGCGCGGCGCCGGTTTTACGGTGGGCAAGACCAATGTCATCGCCGTGGAAGTGCCCGATCGTACCGGTGGGCTGGCCATGGTGCTGAAAAGCATCAAGGAGGCTAATCTCAACGTCGAGTATATGTACGCGTTTGTCAACAAGACTGGCGAAAACGCGGTGCTGATCTTTCGTTTCGAAGAGATGGATCGGGCTATTGAAACCCTGCTCAAGGATGGCTTTACGATACTGGAGAGCCAGCAGATCTATAACCTGTAGGGAACCTGTAGGCTGCACTGGCACCACATTTCCGCCGGAGGGGAAGCATGGGCGGATAAACCGTTTGTCAGGGCGGTCGGCAGCAGATGATGACGGCGAGCGGCCCGGTTTCGGGTTAACCGACAGCTCGCCGGCAGGCAGAAGAAGACCGGTTTCGACCATCATTGTCGATGGATCGGTCGATACTTCCCGGAAGTGCCCCGGCAGCGAAGTACGGCACGATCGGAGAACAGGGATGAAAGTCGTGCAGTGACCGGGCTGTGCAGGCGACTTTCAACAGCAAGAGGGGAGAGCAGACATGAAAGCGTGTCGCATGATGATGGTCGTCCTGGCATTGAGCTTGGCCGCGGCCCCGGCTGTAATGGCTGAAACCTTGAAAGTTGGCGCCATCCTGGCTGTTACCGGACCGGCAGCGTTTCTCGGTGGACCGGAATCGCGGACCATCGAGATGCTTGCCGACGAGGTCAATCAGGCCGGCGGCATTAACGGCAAGCAGATCGAGCTGATCATTAAGGACTCCGGCGGCAGTCCGGAAAAAGCCATCTCCTTTGCCAAGCAACTGATCGAGGAGGAGCAGGTCGTCGCGGTGATCGGACCATCCACGTCCGGCGAGTCGATGGCCGTCAAGAAGCTTTTTGAGGAGAGTCGTACGCCGCTGCTCTCCTGTGCCGCCGCCGAGGTCATCGTCAACCCGGTGGCCAGCTATGTTTTCAAGACCCCGCAGAGCGACTCCTTTGCGGTCAGGCGGATCTTCATGACCATGCAGGAGATGGGCATCAGCAAGATTGCGGTGCTGGCCGGCAACACCGGTTTTGGCAAAGCGGGTAAGGAGCAGTTGCAGGCCATCGCCCCGACCATGGGCATCGAGATCGTCGAGGCCGAGGTCTATGACAAGGATGCCAACGACCTGTCCGCCGTGGTCGCCAAGATAAAAGCCAATCCGGACGTGCAGGCGGTGGTCAACTGGTCGATCGTACCGGCCCAGGCTATTGTCGCCAAGAATATGCGTCAGGCCGGCTGGGATGTGCCGCTCTTTCAGAGTCACGGTTTCGGCAACATCAAGTATGTCGAGTCGGCCGGTGTGGCTGCCGAGGGAATCATCTTTCCGGCCGGTCGCTTGCTGGTGGCCGACAAACTGCCGGCCGATCACCCGCAGAAGCCGTTGCTGACCAAGTACAAGAACGATTACGAAGGTAAATTCCAGGAGCAGGCGTCCACTTTCGGCGGTCATGCCTACGATGCCTTTATCATTCTGAAGAAAGCGATCGAAAACGGCGGTACGGATCAGCAATCGATTCGCGACGAGATCGAAAAGATCCAGGATTTGCCCGGTACTGCCGGCATCTTCAGTTTTTCCGCCACCGATCATAACGGGCTCGATCTCGAATCCTTCGAGATGGTCACCGTCAAGGACGGCGCTTTTGTCCCCTATGAAAAGCAGTAAGTATCGCTGCCGGGCAGGGGAGCTATTGATCGGACTTCGCCGGATACCCTGGGACCCGACGTGCGGGGACCACGGTGTCCGGCGTTTTCAGGCGCAGGCGTGACCGATGACCCTGGAACTCTTTATTCAATATCTCTTTGCCGGGATTACCTACGGCTCGATCTATGCGATCGTCGCCATCGGTTTCAATATCATCTATAACACTACCGGCATCATCAATTTTGCCCAGGGCGAGTTCGTCATGCTCGGCGGCATGATCTCCATCTCGCTTTTGCCGATCATGCCGCTGCCGCTGGCCATCGCTGCGGCGGTGGCCCTGACCATGCTCTACGGGGCGCTGCTGGAGATCTGTTTTATCCGCTGGCTGGACAATCCCGGGGTGTTGCGCATGATCATCATCACCATCGGCCTGTCCATTTTGACCCGTGAGGCGGCCCTGCATGTTTGGGACGAGTCGATCCGTTCGCTGCCTTATTTTGTCGGCAACGAGATCAGCACCGTCAACGTGCTCGGTGCCCGCGTGTCACCCCAGGTGTTCTGGGTAATCGGCGCCTGCGGCTTGATGGTGGCGTTTCTCAGTATTTTTTTCCAGGGCACGTCGGTGGGCCGGCAGATGCGGGCCTGCGCCGCCAATCGCAAGGCGGCCGTACTCTGCGGCATCAATACCCGCGACATGGTGACCTTCTCGTTTGTCCTCAGCGCCGGTATCGGCGCGCTGGCCGGTTGCGTCATGTCTCCGATTACTTCGACAGCCTACGATAACGGCACCGGCTTGGCCATCAAGGGGTTCACCGTGGCCATCCTTGGCGGACTCGGCAATTCCGCGGCGGCGGTTGCGGCCGGTCTGCTGCTTGGCATCATCGAGGCCTTCTCGGTGTCGGTGCTGCCGCTGGCCTTTCAGGATGCCATTGCCATCGCCATCCTGCTGATCATTTTGTTCGTTCGTCCACACGGCCTGTTCGGATCCGGGACGGCTGCCGGATTGAAGGAGTTCTAGCGATGCGGCGCATTCTTTTCCTGCTGCCGCTGGTGATCCTGGTGGTCGGTGTTCAGGTGTTGACCGACTGGACGGACACCAGGTACTACCTGACCCAGTTGACCATGGCGGCCTACTATTCGCTGCTGATCATCGGACTCTGCGCGTTGATGGGCTATACCGGTCAGATCTCGCTCGGCCACGCCGGCTTTTTCGCCATCGGCGGGTATCTCTCTGCAGCGCTGACTACTAGGAATCTCGCGATCTTTCAGGACCAGGCCTTCTTTCGACTGCTCGAAGGGGCCGGTATCCTGGCTACCGGTCAGGATATCTATGGAGCCGAACTGGTGGTGGTCGCCCCCTGGGCGGCCTGCCTGGTCGCGATTATCGCGGCGGCCCTGATCGCCTGGTTGCTCGGCATCCCGGTGCTCAAGCTGAAAGGACACTACCTGGCCATGGCGACGCTTGGTTTCGGCATAATTATCTACCGAATCGCCCTGGCCAGCGAATATTTCGGCGAGGCCGACGGTATCTCCGAGGTGCCGCCCTTCCTGCTGCCGTTCGGTCTTGAGGTCAGCGGTAGCTTCGCTGCCCGGGAAGTAAATTACTATATCGCCTGGGGCCTGCTGATCATGGGGCTGATCCTGCTCAGGAACCTGATCGACAGCCGGGTCGGCCGGGCACTCCGTTCCATCCACGGTTCCGAGGATGCGGCCGGAGCGATGGGCGTCGACACGGCACGCTGCAAACTACAGGTCTTTGTCTTGTCCGCGGTTTTCGCCGCTGTTGCCGGAGTCTTTCTGACCCACTACAACGGCGGTATCGGGCCGTCGGAGGCCGGGGTGATGAAATCGGTGCGCTATGTGGCGATCGTAGCGGTCGGCGGCATGGCCCACCTCTGGGGTGCGCTGGTCATGGGGGTGGTTCTCAACTTCTTGTCATTGCGCGGCGTCTTCGGCAGCTATGACGATGCCGTCTTCGGCCTGATTCTGATCACCATCATGTTGTTTGCCCCGAACGGTGTCTTGAGCCTGCTGAATTTCAGCGGTGTGCTCGACTTCTTCCGCCGCCTCTGGCGCCGGGTAAAAGAGCCGGGAGGGCTGCGCTGATGGCCTTGCTGGCAGTCTCGAACCTGGGCAAAAAATTTGGCGGCCTGCAGGCGGTTAGCGATGTCTCGTTTTCGGTTGAGCGCGGGATGATCAAGGCGGTGATCGGGCCCAACGGGGCCGGCAAGACGACCCTGTTCAACCTGATCACCGGTTCGTTGACGCCGTCGTCGGGATCGGTGCTGCTTGACGGTCGTGATATTACGGGCCGCCGACCGCACCAGATCGCCTCGTTCGGGATTGCCCGGACCTTTCAGAACATCAAGCTGTTTCCCGGCATGACGGTGCTGGAGAACGTGATGATCGGCAGGCATATCAGGAGCAGCGGCGGTTTCGTTGCCTCGATGCTCCATTTACCCTGGGTGTTGGCCGAAGAGCAGCGGATCAGGCAGTCGGCGCTGGAGCGCCTGGAGATGCTCGGGATCGCCGAGTTGGCCGAACTCGAGGCCACCAGCCTGGCCTTCGGCCAGCAACGGGCGGTCGAACTCGCCCGGGCGCTGGCCATGGAGCCGGACCTGCTGTTGCTCGACGAGCCGGCAGCCGGTCTCAATATCTACGAGACGGCAGAGGTCGGCCGACTGATCAGTTCGATCCGACAGCTCGGTATCACCGTGCTGCTCGTCGAGCATGACATGTCGCTGGTGATGGATATCTCCGATGAAATCGTCGTGCTCAGTTTCGGTCGAAAAATTGCCGAAGACGTACCGGAAGCGATTCAGAGCAACAAAGAAGTGATCAAGGTGTATCTCGGGGAGTAGCGGACGGGTCATGCTGAAAATCAAGAATCTCTCCTCCGGCTATGGCAAGCTCAAGGTCCTCAAACAGGTCTCCATGCATGTCAAGGCCGGCGAGATCGTTGCCATCATCGGTGCCAACGGGGCCGGTAAGACGACCCTGCTGACCACGATCGCCGGGTTGCTCCGGGCGACGTCGGGCGAGATCGAGTTCCGTGACCGGTCGATCACCACCCTGGCCGCACAGAAGCTCCCGGCGCTCTGTTGCGTGATGGTGCCGGAAGGTCGGCAGGTGTTCGCGCCGCTGTCGGTCGAAGAAAACCTGATTCTCGGCGGCCACGTGTTGCGGCACCAGGGTAGGCAGTTGCTCACCGAGCAGTTGGCCCACCAGTATGAGTTATTCCCGATCCTGCACCAGCGGCGGCAGCAGCTGGCCGGGACGCTGTCCGGCGGCGAGCAGCAGATGTTGGCCATGGCGCGAGCCCTGATGTCGAAACCGTCGCTGATTATGATGGACGAGCCTTCCACCGGCCTCGCGCCACTGATCGTGCAGGAGATCTTTCGGGTTATCGGCCGGCTGCGCGAGGAAGGCAATACGGTATTGCTCGTCGAACAGAACGCCAAAGCGGCGCTGACCATTGCCGATCGCGGTTATGTCCTGGAGACCGGCAAGGTGATTCTGCAGGGGTCGGCCGAGGATTTGCTTGCCAATCGTGACGTGCAACGAGCCTATCTGGGGCGGGAACGGATTCACTAATCGCCGGCGCCGTGCCGGCTTGCAGGTTGATACGAAGAGATGGAGTGAGATGATGTTTTGGGAAGAAGAGAGGGAGTGCATCGCGCGGGACGAACTTGAGCAATTGCAGTTGGAGCGGCTCCAAGCGACCCTGTATCGGGTCGGTACCCATGTGCCGTTTTACCGCAACAAGTTTTTCGACATGAAGCTCGATTACGAGTCCTTCGGTTCGCTCGACGACCTGCGCCGGTTGCCGTTTACCAGCAAACAGGATCTGCGGGACAATTATCCCTATGGCCTGTTTGCCGTGCCATTGCGCGATGTAGTCCGCATCCACTCCTCTTCCGGGACCACCGGCATGGCCACCGTGGTCGGTTATAGCAGCAACGACATCCGCACCTGGTCGAACCTGGTGGCCCGCATCCTCACCGCGGCCGGGGTGACCAAGGATGATGTCATCCAGATCGCCTTCGGCTACGGCCTGTTTACCGGTGGCTTCGGCCTCCATTACGGGGCGGAGCGGCTCGGCGCCTCGGTTATTCCAATCTCCGCCGGCAATACCCGCCGGCAGATCCAAATCATGCAGGATTTCAAGACCACGGCGCTGGTCTGCACGCCGTCCTACGCATTGAAGATGGCCGATGTGATGATGGATATGGGTATCAACCCGAGCGGATTGTCCCTGAAATACGGCCTGTTCGGCGCCGAACCCTGGTCCGAGCGGATGCGCCGGCAAATCAATGAGCGCCTCGGCATCATCGCCACCGACAACTACGGCCTCTCCGAAGTGATGGGCCCCGGTGTTGCCGGGGAATGTTTGGAGTGCAACGGACTGCACGTCAACGAGGACCATTTCCTGATCGAGATCCTTGACCCGGAAACGCTGGAACCGGTAGCGCCGGGTGAGATCGGCGAGTTGGTCATCACCACGTTGACCAAAGAGGCCTTCCCGGTGATCCGCTATCGAACCCGCGATCTGACTCGACTGTTGCCCGAGCCGTGCCCCTGTGGCCGCACTTTGCAGCGGATTCAGCGCATCACCGGTCGGACCGATGATATGCTGATCATCAAGGGGGTTAACGTCTTTCCGACGCAGATCGAGGCCATCCTGTTCGATATCGAGGGGACGCAGCCCCATTACAACCTGGTCATCGAGCGTGAGCAGAACGAGGACCGGATGACCGTTCTCGTCGAAGTCGTCGAATCGATGTTTTTCCACGAGATGAAAAAGCAGCGGCAGGTCATCGAGCAGATCAAGAAACGGCTGGCCACGGAACTCGGAGTCAGCGTCGAGGTCAAGCTGGTCGAAGAGCGGAGTCTGGAACGCTTTAACGGCAAGGGCAACCGGATCATCGACAAACGTGAACTCTAGGAGCGCCCGACCATGACCACGAAAGCCTGGCAGCGAACCCATGACCGGGCGGCAGATGCACTGAGGCCGCTTCGCGTCGAGCCGGACATCCAGCCGCAGGCCTATGCCTCGCTGCTGATCAGCACCGGTGCCACCCAGGTGGTCTGCGCGGTCAGCCTGGAAGAGACGGTGCCGCCGTTTCTGGAAAACAGTGGCCAGGGGTGGATTACTGCGGAGTATGCGATGTTGCCGGGCGCCACCTCGTCGCGCAATCGTCGGGAAACGGCCGGGCGGTCCGGACGCAGTATGGAGATTCAGCGGCTGATCGGTCGCAGTCTGCGACAGATGGTCGATCTTACCCGGCTCTGTCCGTATACGCTGCGGGTCGATTGCGATGTCCTTAACGCCGACGGCGGGACGCGGACGGCCGCGATTACCGGAGCGGCACTGGCGGTGAAGGCGGCCATCGCCAGGATGGTGCGTGAGCACCGATTGCCCTGTCTGCCGCTGCTGCGGCCGGTGGCGGCAGTTTCGGTCGGGCTTGTCGACGGCGAAGTGCTGCTCGATCTCGATT
>JAZBPM010000223.1:0-2257 GCA_036351615.1 Desulfofustis sp. | reverse complement strand
CGACCGTGACCTGGCCGCAGCCGTCCAGGACGGTCATAGCACCGGCCAGGCCGGTGATGACCGGTAGGCCTGCTTCCCGGGCCACGGTGGCGAAATGGCTGGCCCGACTGCCGCCTTCGGCGACAACCGCTTCAAGACAACTGAGGATGCCGGCCAAGGTGGGCGGCGGGGACGGCAGGACAAGGATCGAGCCTGGGGGTATGTCGTTGAGGTTGTTCGGGTTGTCGCGGACAATGACCGTGCCGATGCCGATGCCGGGGGCAGCGCAGGTCCCGCCGCGAAGGAGCGGCTCTGTGGCGATGTTCGGCACCGGCTCCGGTTGAACGGCGTCATTTCCGCTGTCGGCGGACCTGAGCGGTCGGCACTGAAGGAGCAGGCAGCGGCCGAGCTGATCCTGGCACCATTCGATGTCCTGCGGGCCGGTGCGCACCGCTTCCAGTCGTCGGCCCCAATCGGCAAGTTGCCGAATCGTCGCATCGTCCAGCAGCTGCCCGCTCCCGTTTTCCAGGCTTGTATCGGTGGGTGTCGCCGATTGGTGATCGGGAGGATCCGGCGTAGCCGCGCAGCGGTAGATTTGCGGTTCAACGCTGCCTTCCACCAGCGTTTCACCAAGGCCGGGAACCGCATAGATGGTCAGACTCTCACTGTCTCCGGGTGCACCGCTAAACGACGGATCGCGCGTGTAGATTACTCCTCCGGCCCGGGCCTCGATCATCTCCATGACCAGGGCCGCCATTGGTGTCTCCTGGTCCGCCAGGCCGTTGCGGATGCGGTAGGCCAGGGCGTTCGACCGATATTTACCGGCCAGGACGGTCTTGTAGGCAGCGAGCAGTTCGTCCGTGGTGACGGACAGGACCGAGACGTATTGACCGGCGAAGGAAACGGCCGAATCCTCCCCGACGGCGCTGCTGCGTACCGCCCACCTGGTGGGAGATGCCGCATCCTGTCGTTGCAGTTCGGTCAGCCGGTCAGTTAGTGCGGTGCTGATCTCATCGGGGATTACGGCTGTTTCGATACGCGTCGTCAGCTCTGCCGACAGGGTGGCCAGCCGGCGGGAATCATCGATATCGATCTCGCCGAGCAACTCGTCGAGACGGGGACGCAGATCGTTGCGGGCCAGCAACAGATTGGCGGCGGTGGTGGTAATTACGAAGCCGCGGGGTTGCGGCAGATCGGTATCGCGCAGCAGCTCGCCGAGGGTTTGCGCCTTGCCCCCGGCAAGGTGGGGAGCTGCGGCGGCATCGCCAACGGTGATCACATATGGCGGTGAGATATCCGCAGGGGGCAGGGTGGCAACCTCCCGCAACCGCTCTTCCAGAACCAGAAAACGGTTTTCCAGTTCATCGTAGGCGCCGGGCCGCATCGATTTCAGTTCACGGATCAGGCTGCCCACCGACCAACGCAGCGCGACGACGAGTCGAGAGATCCTGGCCCAATCGACCATGGCTCCGGAACAGGAGAGGGCCTCCAGATCGCTGAGCAATTCCAGGCTTTTTCGGTCGTGCTGCAATAATTCCCGGAAGGCCTGATATTTGTCGAGCAGCAACCGGTTTGGAGTGAACAGATACCGGCTCCAGTACCTGAGCCGCCGGGCAAAACTCATGACGTGCCACCGTTGTAAAAAAAAAGTACAGAGAACGGGTCTTCTTCTCCGGCCCACCGGACCTTCTCGATGCAGCCTCCGGTAGAACCGGTCAGCCCGGGGAACTGATTTTCTTATAACCCCCATCACTGATGGTCGCAACGAAGCATGAAATTCGGCCTCGTTGCCGGAAGGGGCTGGCCGGTTCTGCCTCCGGCTGCTGCGCTGCGGCCTTATCGGCTGGCATACGAGGCCGGCAGACAGGCCATCCATGGCCTGGCCGCCGGCTGCGGACGTCCTGTCCGCAGCCCTACGGGCCTGATTCTCCTGCCCGCCGGGCCTACGCGATGCAGCCTCCGGCAGAGCCGGCCAGCCCGGGGAGTTCAGCCTGTGGAACCGATTTTGAGTTAGCGGGGCACAGGTTAAAACCTGTCCCGCCGATTTTCATATAAAACTGCCATGACGAGACACCACAACGAGCGATGAAAATCGGCGCCGTGGCTGGTTGGTTTTTAAAGTTAGCGGGGGACAGGTTAAAACCAGTCCCGCCGATTTTTATATGAATGCTTTATGCTAGTCGGTTTCGGTGGGGGCGCCAAGTTTTTTCGGTTGCGGCTGAGAGGGGCGGCAGAGAGGAAGAAGCCCCTCCCGGGCTGCGTCGAGGCCGGGAGGGGG
>JAZBPM010000222.1:0-6220 GCA_036351615.1 Desulfofustis sp. | reverse complement strand
TGGCCGTGCGGAAAACCGCCGGCCGCCAGGACGTCGTCAACGATATCACCACGGCACATCACCGCTCCGAGCGGGAAATAGCCCGAGGCCATGCCTTTGGACAGGGCCACGATATCGGCTTGAAGATCCCAGTGTTGGTAAGCAAAAAGCTTTCCCGTTCGGCCGAATCCGGTCATAACCTCGTCAAGTATCAGTAAAATCGAGTATTTGTCACATATCTTCCGAATGACGGCAAAGTAATCGTCGGGCGGTGGCAGGGCGCCGGTACTCGCTCCGCCAATCGGCTCGGCCACGAACCCGGCCACATTTTCCGGCCCGAGTTGTTTAATCATCGTTTCCAAGGCATGGGCGCAGGCCAGTGAGCAGTTGGGATACGACTGCCCGTAATGACAGCGATAGCAATACGGCGCCGGAATCTTCGGAGCCGATTTGATCATCGGCCGGTAATGGATTTCAAGCGGGGCATAACTGGTGAGCGCCAGTGCCCCGAGCGTCGAACCGTGATAGGAAGGGAACCGGCTGATGAACAGGTATCGGCCGCCGTCACCGCGGCTCAGGTGATAGGTCCGGCATAGCTTGATGGCCGATTCGACGGCCTCTGACCCACCGGAAACATAAAAAACCCGGCTCAGGCTGGAAGCCGCATGATGCACCAGTTGCTGTGCCAGTTCAACCGCCGGTCCGTTTTCAAACTGGGTGCGATAGGTGAAGAACGTCGATTGGGCCTGCTGCGTTATCGCATCGAGAATCGCCGGATCGCCATGACCGATATTGCAGATGATCGCCCCGGAACTGCCGTCCATGTAGCGCTTACCGTCCTCGTCCCAGATATAGACCCCCTCCGCACGCGACACGAGCGGAATATGCGACGAGGTTTGATAGAAAAGAGGGTTTTGTGTCGTTGAAGCGTTCATCGCAAATCACCTCGCACCAGCAATGGAGGAGCGACCGAAGGGAGCTCGATCGCCGGGAAAACTATTAGCCGCGTTGCCGATCATCGAGCGGAATGGCGGCTGACAGCCGGGCCGCCAGATCAATGACCAGAGGGGCGTACTGTTCGACGATCTCGTCGGGACGACGCTGCAGAACCGAAAAATCAAACGACACTCCGCCGACACCGCGGCCGGTAAAGGGATGAATGAGTGGCGCCGCTATGGCGATCAGACCGGGCAGGTATTCCTCGACGTTCATCGCATACCCGTTGCGCTTGGCCTCGAGCAGTTCTTCGAGCAGGGTACTGCGATCGGTAATCGTTCGGTTCGTCCGGGGAGAAAGATCAAGTGTTGCAACTCTGGCACGCAATTCCGGGTCCGGTAATGAAGCGAGATAGGCTTTCCCGAGGGCGGTCGTATGCAGACAATTTCTCGTGAAGTCGGGCAACGTGTACGTCAGCGTATCCGCCGCTTCCCGGTGGTAGATGCGCATCATGTCGTCATCCACGGAAAGCGCGACATCGATGGTAATATTGAAACGCGCGTGGATATCGTCGACCATGGTCTTGATCAGACGCCGATGGTCTGAAGCCCGCATCAGATTATTGCAGAAGGCCAGGCAAAAGATCGACGGCCTGATCAGTTTGGTCGACTCCTCTTTCTCCAGATACCCCATCTCCACCAGCGTATTGATATAGCGGTAGGTCGAAGTCATATTCAGACCGAGTTTTTTGGCGATCTCGGTCTGGTTGAGCGCGGGCGTCTCCCGATTGAACAGAGCAAGGATTTTCAGTCCTTTCTCGAGTGACTTGGAAAAATAGGATTCGTTTGCTGGCATCAGTTATTTACTATAATAGTAATTGAATTCCAATTATAGTTAATTACTGCGCGCCTCCATGCTTGTCAACAAAAAATCAGAGTTCTGGTCATTTTATTGCTCCAGAAGCAATCAAGCACTTGAATTATAATAAATATTTTTAAAGATTTGCGATTGCCGGCAACCAACAAAAAAAGCCATTGTTCCTCCTGAAGAGGGACAATGGCTTGGTTGCTGCAGATCAGATAGGTATTATTCAGTCTTGTGCTTCAGATCTTCTATCTGTCGATTGATCGTTTGCAGATGTTGCTCGAGGCGCTGCGCTTCCGAAGTCAGATACTCGAGTTCGTCTTCCGGAGCGGCCATTCGTGCCCCGGGGGCCGCGACGGGTACGCTTCGACCGAAGCCGCGGCCGAAACCGCGACCGCGGCCAAAGCCGCGACCATAATACATGCCGGCCCGATCTCCGCCGGCACACCTGCCGAATCCGCCGCCGGTCATCGGTCCGCCGCCCATGGGTCCTGTTCTGTCAAATCCTGGCATATCGTACCTCCATTATTGTATATGGCTCTCTTGCGGGCAACCGGGGTCAGCCGTTTTGCCCGCGCCGACCGCCGCGACCGCCACCGCCGCGGCCCTTGCCGCCGCCGGTGCCGTCTCGCCGTCCCTGACCGCCGCCACGACCGAGACCACGACCGGGGCGCTGCGTTCCGGGATTGTTCGGGCGATCATTCGACCGTTTATCCATCTGATCTCTCTGGTCCGGGCCCAGCGGCCCGTTACCATCTTTTTGCGGTATCATGTCTCCTCCTGTTATGGTGTCCACCGTCTCCGCCGGTCGATTCCGTCTGAAATCGCATCGGCGCTAACCGGTGAACCGGTGATTCGTAAAAACCGAAGCTTCTGGTCAACGGCCTACTTCCAGCCCCGGTGCCGGCGACGTTGCCTGCCGTGTCCGGGAGACCCCAGGCAATAGGCACCGCCGTCGATACGCAGCCTCTGCCTCGTTACCAGTGCCGTGGCGACTGCCTGCCGGGCCTGGGCCAGAACTCTGCCATAGGTCTGACGAGAGACGCCCATACGCTGTGCGGCTGTTTCATGGTCGAGTTTTTCATAATCGGTAAGCCTGATCGCCTCCAACCCTTCCATGGACAAATCGATCACTCCGGTCGGTTCAACATTCTCCGGGATATAACTGCCCACCTCGGTACTGCCGGAGATGAATCTGAGTTTTTTCGGTCGCGGCATCGCTCCTCCGTATTGATCATTTGCTCATAACATAACCACCTCAGAGATTGCCCGCAAGGGCTATTATGGGCGCAAGACCAAAATAATGATCGGCCGCTGTGATGGCGATCTTCCTGCGACACAACCACTACCGCCGGCCGCCTTTCCGCTAGTTTTTATTGACAAACGGCCGGCCGGCAGCTATTTCTCAGATATCAGGGTGTCCTTGAGACCGAAGAGGGAATCCCGTGCGAATCGGGAACGGGCCCGCCGCTGTAACCGGGGACGCGCACCGCACATGCCACTGAATATCATCGGGAAGGCGCGGTGCAACGGACGATCCGGGAGTCAGAAGACCTGCCTTGATGATGATCGGACCAATCCCCGTGGAATAGGGATTACCGGAACGTAATCTGTGGGACAGGGCCCCCGGATCGAAAATCGATCCCGGGGGTTTTTTATTTTCCGGGATCTCGCCTGCAACTCTCTACCTTTCAACAGGAGGAAGCCATGCACCGTCACGAGATCGCCTTTGCCAAACAGGGCGCCCTGGCCACCAGCGACTGGGACACCTACCAGACCATTATCAGGACCTGCCTGACTGATCGGCGCAGATCCCTGCCGACCGGATCAGTTTCAATCACCACGGCAACGACAACGCAAACGGCACCAGGCGCCGAACTACCGGTCAAGGAACGTACGTAACGAACCACCGAGCCCTGAGCAGGTAGTGCACAAAAGCAGCCGGATCGGCAAGCCCGGAAAAGTGAAGGTAGGATTTGACCGCGAAACCGGTCTGGTCCAAGGCCATATACGCATCGGCAAGCGTATCTCCGGATTCCCAGGCAGCAACGCCAGTTCTGTCGATGATCCGCTGGCGGCGATCTTCCGGCAGCACGCCCAGCTGGATGACATGGGCCAGATATTCTTGTGGTGTCGGCGACAGCGGTTTGACCTGTAAATGATGCTGCATTACGGCGTGGGCCACCTCGTGGGCGACGGCCCCGCCGTAATGCACTTCATCGAACGGTTCGTCATACATCTGCGGATCGTCGAGCGCTGACATAACTGCCGCCAACGACATCAGCGTGATGCGATCGACGCGGCTGTCGTAGCTGCCATAGGCGATATACCCGTGATTATCGATGGACTCATCGACGATCTCGATGTTGATCCGGCGCTCGGCCGCCAGGCCATAAGCGGCAAGAAGTTCGATGGCCCGGCCAGCAAAACTGCAGATCAAAGCCATTTCCTGCGGGTCACCGGCACGCACAGCGACAAGTGAGTGATCGGCGCACGGCTCAGCCGGTTCAATGGCAGCCGGGACCGTTGTCGGCATGATCTGTATCATAATGGTGACGGCGAGAGAGAGCAGCGCGGTCGCTCCTCGCCATCGCCTGAATAACCGATGCGCATGTTCTTGTCTCTGTTTCATGATATCCTCGAATCATCAAATCCCAACCAGTGGGGACAGATGTTATCCGTGCCCTCCGCTTACTCGCAACGGACGTCCCGTCCCGTCATGGGGGGGTATATGAAAATCGGCGGGACAGGTTTTAACCTGTCCCCCACTCACTTTCAAAAACCAACCAACCCTTCCGACCATGACACCGATTTTCATCCTTCGTTGTGACGTCCCGTCATGGGGGGTATATGAAAATCGGCGGGACAGGGTTTAACCTGTCCCCCGCTCACTTTCAAAAACCAACCACCCCTTCCGACCATGACGCCGATTTTCATCGTTTGTTATTACGTCACGTCATGGGGGTATTAATAAAAAATCTCGCCGAAGCCTGACCACGGCAGCCACGGCCTTCGCCGCAGCGCCGCTCTATCGGATAGTATCGTCAATAATAATCATTGCCGTCAATCTTCACCAACACATTGCAAGCACGTCACCATCTGTTTCTTTGGCGGGTCGTACCGGCCTGCCGTTGGATAGTCGATATGAGCTGGATAGCGAATTGTTTTTCTGACGAATATGCTCTAAACTGGAATAATTCATGGGTCTCATCGTCACCGATGGACCAGGAACCAACCATCCGGACCGGGCAATGATCACAAAAAAAGACATCATCGACAACGAACTTATCAAGGAGATCATCGCTATCCGCTTCGATACCTTGTGGCGCATGCTGGAGCGTGACCGGATGGGTTTTCTTCCCGGCGTCGATGACGAAGGCGCCACCGGCCGCTTCGACAACAAGGGCGCCATCTTCATTCCCGGCGGCCTGATTTACCAGGATGTCGATGAGCGATTTATCCGCTACGAACCGTATGGCTCCATAACCGGAACAGAGTTTCGCCGAAAGATCAGGGATGCGATGCGCAACGACAACGCGACCCTGCTCTACCCGGACGGCATCGCCACCAGCGTCAACCTGGACAGCGGCTTCTTCTCCAAGGCCGCCCGGAGAATATTCACCTATAAAAAAGCCGCTCATCGCCGTTCAAAGAAAGTGGGCACAGGTCCGGTTATAGAAATCAGCTCCGACGACATCATCAAAAGCCACTGTCCGACCTACATGAAACCACCATACGGCGCCCGTACCCGGATCAGTTCCTGCATTTCGGTAGGCTTGATCGAACCGCCGATGTTTTTTGCCTATTATAAAACCGAACTCAACTTCTCAATCAAACAAACCGAACGCTTCACCGTCGATCTCGACCGAACCCGCGACAGGGTGTTGAGCTCGGACGGCCACTGCCTCTTCCCACCCTACGTGGTAGTCTGCCACGACACCAGATACAAAGACAATAACTACACCGGCCTGACCCGGATCCTCGGTATCGGCAGGTTTGGTGAATTCGCCACCTTTACGTTCGAATCGGTCACGAAACAATTGCTTGGCGAGTTGAAGCGCCGCAACATCACGTTTTCTCCCGACGATATCTTCGCCGAGGTCCAGGATCTGCCGATTATCGGCGTCATTCGGATTTACAAGCAAACCAATCCGGGTAGACGGTTGCTCAAATATCAATTGTGCATTGTCTCACCCAAGGACGATATCGGCATCGATGTCCAGCACGTCGGGACGCAGGCACGCAAACATTATCAGGGAAAGAAAACCGGCAAAAAGGCGAAAAGCGGCGAGGCAGCGGCGACTACCTGATACGTTCTTATGGTCAGCGAAAGACCGGCCGAAGCCTGTCATGCAAATGGTTGCACTCCCCCACCGGGAACGACTCGTCTCTTGCTGCGAAGTTTTGCTCTTTGATCGCCTTTTGGCTACAATGAATGAAG
>JAZBPM010000221.1:0-5522 GCA_036351615.1 Desulfofustis sp. | reverse complement strand
TTTTTCGATCGGCGCCACCTCGGCCACGGATCCACCCGCCATCATCGCTTTGATATATTCCTTGGCCAGACGAATCGACTCCGGATGACGCATGATCAGGATGTTTGAACCACAGAGCAGGTAGGCAACAGCTCCGACCGCCTCCATCAGGATGGCCCGTTTTTCCGGATCTCCGAGCAGCGGCGCGTCCTCTACACTCTCTTTGGCTTCCTTGCATTTCCAGACCTCGTTGCCGAGGTTGTTGATCATCGGATACTGGAGTTTGTCATCTCCCTGGCTCATGGCCGCCATCGACAGCCGTTCCATGACGCTGTAGGAATACTCCATACCATAGCCGAGCCCGCCGGTGGTCGGGTCGACGACAACCCGGTCCATCGGCATGCCGAAGTTCTCCAGCAGGATGTTGATCTGCTTGGCCAGGTTGACGTCGATCGGCGAGGAGGCGATCAGCGAATGACCGTAGCCCATTGCCGCCGCAGCAATACCTTTATAGTTTTTCTCTTCGACCGGACCGAGCAGCAAATTCTCATTCTGGCAAACTTCGGCCACGACCTTCATAACCTCTTCATCCTTGGCCGGCGCCGTACATCCCCAGACGATAACCGGCACCGACACGGCATCGAGAACCTTCTTCACCGTTTCCGCCGCCGATTGGGGGCTGGCATCCCTATCGTTAGGGTCGATACTCTTGAGCTGTAGAACGATTGCTTCAGCGCCGTATTCTTCGACACACTTCTTCGCCCAGGCGGCCGGATCGGCAACCACGTCCTTGAATGGGGCGAGGGCCGCCTCGGCCCAATCGGTCGGCTCCATATCCCAGATTTCCATAGCAATCACGGGCTTGTTGGGCATGTCACCTTCAAAGGTGTAGAACGGGTAACATGTCTCGCCACCGACAGTTACAGCGGAATCACCCTTACCAATGGAAATCGTTTTGATGCCACCGGTATAGGCCTCCTTCTTGATTTCAAATGCCACGTGAGCCTCCTTGAAAGTGAAAATTAGTCTCGAACGAGTCTGTGCAATACGGCGGATACCCCAGCGAAAACCGGCCTGACGGCATGCACATTTCCACGCTCCCGTTCTCCTGGTCTCTAAAAACCGACAATCAATACGCTTCCGTCATGCCCCCCAACCCGGCAAACCACTCCGACCGGTTATGTCAGGGATTATCGGCCCGCAACTCCTGCCAGGCCTTCATCCGGCGTTTGACGCCGGGAAATTTTTCGATTTCCGTGTGCGGGATAAACATCGCCGCAACATAATGATCCATGTAGGAAGGTGTCTCAGAGAGCTCGAAATTGGTCATCTTCTTGGTTACTTCGACCACATCCTTACGGATCCTGTTGGTCAGCGAACTCATTCGAGCACCCATCAGAGAACCGTTACCGATGAAAATAACCCGGTCGGGGTCGATCTCCGGCAACAGACCGATGGTCATCGCCTTTTCCAGGTCGATATAGCTGCCGAATCCACCGGCCAAAATGATCCGTTCAATGGTGCCCATGTCCAGACCGACCTCTTCGAGCAGCGTCATACAACCGCTGTAGACCGCGCCTTTAGCTCGAATCAGGTTATCTATATCGATTTCGGACAGGGAGATATCACGATCAATCTGTGTGTCGTCCTTCCACGCCAGGACAAATTCCCAGATACCTTTGTTTTCTCTGATCCGCGGTGTTCCGTGCTCCCTGTTGAACTTGCCGCGGTTGTTGATCACGCCGATCTCAAACATCAGCGCCACCATATTAATCAAGCCTGACCCGCAAATCCCCTTGGGTCGAACATCGCCAATCGTCACCAACATCGGCTCGTAGGTAACCGGGTCGATTGAAAAGTCTTCGATGGCCCCCTTGGCCGCACGCATACCGAACTCGATACCGCCACCCTCAAATGCCGGTCCAGCCGAACAAGCCGTGCAGGCCAGCCAGTCCTTGTTACCGATAACGATCTCGGCATTGGTGCCGATGTCGAGAAACAGTGTCAGCTCCTCTTCCCGGTAGAGTCCGGTACCCATAATCCCGGCCACGATATCGCCGCCGACATAACTGGCGATGGCGGGATAGAGCAGCGCGATGACATGCTCGTCGAGATCGATGCCGATGGTCGCCGCCTGAAACGGCGGGAACAGCGTTGATGCCGGCACATAGGGGGAACGGCGCAGGTAGCGCGGATCGATGGCCAGCAGCAATTGAGTCATAGTGGTATTGCCGGCCATGGTGATGGTGGAGATATTCTGGCGGTCAATCTGCGCCTGCTTGATGATCTTGCCGATCACCTTGTTGATGGTGGTGACCACCGTCTTTTGCAGAGTCTCCAAACCTCCCGGCTTTTCAGCATGGATGATGCGGCTGATAACGTCCTCGCCATAACTGATCTGGCCATTGAAATCGCCGGCCTCGCCCAGACACTCGCCGCTGGTCAGATCGATCAATTGGGCATAGATGGTGGTGGTGCCGATATCGAGGGCAATCGCATAGTTTTGGTCCGTCGTATCACCGGGCTGGACGCTGGTGATCAGTGTCTTGCCGTCGTCCCGGACCGGCCGGACCAGGGTGGCCGTCACTTTGAAATCGTGCTCCCGCAGGATAGCCGGCAAAGTTCTGATCACCGGCAACGTCAGTTCGAGCTTATGCTCGTTACCCTTCAGTTTCAAATATTCGATAAGCCTGGTTACATCAGGCATATTGTTCTGTGTGTCGGGGAGCGGCAACTCGAGATAGACCTTCTCCACGGGCGGAATGAACAACCCGCGTTCCTTGAGACTGTCAAAATCCATTTGCCTGATGGAAGCGGTCCGCCGGGGAGTGAACCGCTTGTCGAAGACGGTCCTGTCGATGGCCGATTCGACTGGCACCCGGACCGTAACATCGCCGACAATTCGCGACTGGCAGGCAAGATGCCAACCACGCTCGGTCTCTTCTTCACTGAACCGGTCCGACGTACCACCGCTGACCGAACCCTTTTCTACCTGGACCCGGCACTTGGCGCAGACGCCCTCGCCACCGCAGGAGGCATTGATATGCACGCCGGCTTGCAGCGCGGCCCTGATCAGGCTTTCTCCTTCGAGGACAGAAACGACTCTGTTATGCGGTAAAAATGTAACCTGGTACTGACCCATTCGAATTCCCGGACCATGAAGGCGAGACGGCTTCTCTTTCTCCGCTCAATCGGGCTAACTGTACTCAAAAATAGCCAATATGAAAAAAGAAAACTGTCGACGATATTGCCCAGGCTTGGCCTGACCAGTTTCCCAAATAAGTTCGACTCTCTGTTCTAGGAGCATTTTCTGGTATAACACTATTCCCAGAAGGCAAAAAACAGTAATGTTTGAGTTCTTTTTCAAGGAAATCGATGTCAAACAACCAAAATATGCAAGGTGTGCGTGTTAGACAAACGTTACCTTTCAACTCCTCTCGAGCCGTTGATCAATCCGTGCGTCAGGTGATCACGTGTTTATCTCTCAAAGCTACCAGCTGTCGGCCAACTCGACTCCCTGACGGATCGCTCGCTCGGCGTCGAGTTCGGCGGCCAGCAGGGCGCCACCGATGATATGGTGGTTAATCTCCGCAGCGGTAAGCTGATCGGCCAACCCTCGCTCGGATTCCTGGCCGGCGCAAATGACCACGTTGTCGACTTCGAGTAGACGGGTTCCGCCCTCATGATCGATCAGCAAGCCTTCTTCATTGATTTCCCGGTAGCTGACGCCGGTCCAGAAGGTCACCTTGTTTTTCTTCAATTCGGCCCGATGAATCCAGCCGGTGGTCTTGCCGAGGGTGGCTCCGGGTTTCGTCGTGCGCCGCTGCAGCAGGTGAATCTCCCGCTGTGGCTCGGCCACGTGCGGCGATCGCAACCCACCGCTCTGCTGATAATCAGGATCGACGCCCCATTCGGCGAGAAAGGTATCGAGTCGATGTCGGTTCGATCCTTCGTGCAACAGGAAGACCGCCGTATCAAAGCCGATACCGCCTGCGCCGATGATCGCTACCCGGCGGCCAACTGCGCACCGGCCGGAAATGACATCTTCGTAGCTCAGCACCTCGGGGCGATCACCACCGTCAATCAAGACTCGGCGCGGTCTGACGCCGCTGGCGATAACTATTTCATCAAAATCGCGGACATCATCGACCCCGGCACGGTGGCGGAGCCGTACATTCACTCCGTGCAACTCGAGTTGACGCTCGAAGTAGCGCAGCGTCTCGGCAAACTCTTCCTTGCCGGGGATATGCCGGGCCAGCAGGAACTGGCCGCCGAGTCGCTCGCCGGCATCAAAGAGCGTCACTCGATGCCCCCGAGCCGCTGCCGTTGCGCCACAGGCCAGCCCGGCCGGTCCGCCGCCGACCACCGCGACCCGTCTCGGCTCCGCCGTCTTGACCAGCGGCGCGACGGTTTCGCGGCAGGCCCGGGGATTGACCAGGCAGGAGGCCGTCTGACGGGCGAATATATGGTCAAGACAGGCCTGATTGCATGCGATACAGGTGTTGATTTCATCCTCCCGCCCCTGCTCGGCCTTAGCTACCCACTGCGGGTCGGCCAACAGCGGCCTTGCCATGCTTATCAGATCGGCGCACTCGTCGGCCAGCACCTGTTCGGCAACCGCCGGCATGTTGATTCGATTGGTCGCGACCAACGGGATCTTGACCTGGCCGCGCAGCCGTTTGGTTACCCAGGCAAACCCGGCCCTCGGCACTACTGTGGCGATTGTCGGCACCCGCGCTTCGTGCCAACCGATACCGGTATTGATAATCGTCGCCCCAGCGCGCTCGATCTCTTGTGCCAATTCAACCACTTCCGCCCAAGAGCTTCCGTCACGCACGAGATCAAGCATCGACAACCGGAAAATAATGATAAAATCAGTGCCGACACGATCCCGGATACGGCGAACGATCTCGACCGGAAAACGGATCCGGTTGGCGAAACCACCGCCCCACTCGTCACTCCGTTTATTTGTTTTGGCAGCGATAAACTGATTGATCAGATATCCCTCCGACCCCATCACCTCGACCCCGTCGTAGCCGGCCTGCTGTGCCAAAGCGGCACACCTGATGAAATCATCGATCGTCGAACGGACCCCACGCTTTGTCAGCGCCCGCGGTCGAAAGCGGTTGATCGGCGCCCGGATGGCGGACGGCGCGACACACAGGGGGTGATAGCCGTAACGGCCGGCGTGCAGAATCTGTAGACAAATGACGCCGCCCTGGTCGTGAACCGCATCCGTCACCAGGCGATGTTTGCCGACCTGTGAACCGGAGGCCAGCCGTATCGCAAACGGGGCGATCCAGCCGGCCCGGTTCGGAGAGACACCGCCGGTGACGATCAAGCCGACGCCACCGGCAGCACGTTCCGCATAGTAGCGGGCCATGCGCCGGAAGCCATCCCGTTCCTCCTCCAGCCCGGTATGCATGGAGCCCATCAGGACCCTGTTCTTCAGAGAAATAAAACCGAGGTCAAGCGGTCGAAACAAGCGGGGATAAGACGGATGCTCAGCGTTCATTGCATATCCTTACACCAAGGTAATCGTT
>JAZBPM010000220.1:0-2570 GCA_036351615.1 Desulfofustis sp. | reverse complement strand
GGAACATGGTCGGCCATGACACTCCTTCCCCAGAGATTGATCTACAAGATTCAACAGCGACTCAACGAACATTTCGGGCCGCTTGCCTGGTGGCCGGCAGACACCCCTTTCGAAGTCGCCGTCGGCGCGATTTTGACCCAGAACACGGCCTGGAGAAATGTCGAATACGCCATCGACAACCTCAAACACGCCGGGGTCATCTGTCCGGAGGAGCTTGCCGAACTTGCTCCGGACAAACTGGAACAGCTGATCAGACCCGCCGGGTTTTTCCGACAAAAAGCCGGCCGCCCGCAAAACCTGGCCCGACACCTGGTCAATCACTGGGATGGAGACCTTGCCGCCCTGTGCAGCGGGCCCCTGCCCGAGGCCAGAAGCAGGCTCCTGGCCCTGGCGGGAATCGGTCCGGAGACCGCCGACTCAATTCTTCTCTACGCAGCGGCACGCCCCAGTTTCGTGGTTGACGCTTACACCAGGCGCATCTTCCAACGCATCGGTCTCTTGCAGGGCAACGAAAGCTATGATCAGGTCCGCCAGTTGTTCATGCAGAATCTCCCCGAAGAGGTCGCCCTGTATAACGATTACCACGCCCAGATCGTCCAGCTTGCCAAAACCTGCTGTCGCAAGCAGAGCACATTATGTGCAGAATGCCCGCTTGACCAGACCTGCCTGTACGCCCGTCGAAAGCAGCTTTGCTGAGCGCCCGGCCGGCCTGCCGGGACGATCAATCGGCCGGGCGAAAGACCTGATTTACCTTGACTTATTCAGCCATTTTGATAAGTTGCGGTGTTCTAAATCTGCACCAACAGGGGGCCCGCGGGACTTAACCATGGATTACAAAGAGACTCTCAACTTACCGGTCACAGATTTCCCGATGCGCGGCAACCTGCCGCAGCGCGAACCGGAGATCATGCAGCACTGGGCCGAGCTCGAACTTGACCGCAAGCTCAGCGAGCCGACCCCCGGGAAACCGAACTTCACCCTGCACGAT
This sequence comes from Desulfofustis sp., assembly GCA_036351615.1. Classification (GTDB taxonomy): domain Bacteria; phylum Desulfobacterota; class Desulfobulbia; order Desulfobulbales; family Desulfocapsaceae; genus Desulfofustis. The sequence continues at coordinate 1,582 of JAZBPM010000220.1, read as the reverse complement.
GGCCCACCCTATGCGAACGGCAATATTCATATCGGGCACGCTCTGAACAAGATCCTCAAGGACATTGTCATCAAGAGCAAGCGCATGCAGGGCTTCTACGCACCTTACGTGCCGGGCTGGGACTGCCACGGCTTGCCGATCGAGTTGAAAGTCGACCAGAAACTCGGCAACAAGAAGCGCGAGATGAGCAAGGCAGAAGTCCGCAAGGAGTGCCGCGCTTACGCCCAGGAATGGGTCGAGGTCCAGAGTGAGGAGTTCCGGCGTCTCGGCATCTTCGGCGACTGGCAGCACCCGTACCTGACCATGACCACCGATTACGAGGCGGCCACGGCACGCGAACTGGCACGATTTGCCGAGCGGGACAGCCTCTACAAGGGACGCAAGCCGATTCACTGGTGTTCGTCCTGTGTCACGGCACTGGCCGAGGCGGAGGTCGAGTATGACGACCACACCTCACCGTCAATCTACGTCAAATTTGCTTACCGGGATGAACTGCCGGCCGGCTTCGCCGAACTCTCCGGCAAGCCCCTGTCGTTCGTCATCTGGACCACGACACCCTGGACGATTCCGGCCAACCTTGCGGTCTGCCTGCACCCGGAGCTGCCCTATGTCGCCGTTGACACCGGCAGTGAACTGCTGGTGATGGCCGAGGGCCTCTACGAAAAAGTTCTCGCCGAACTGAAAATCACCGATTACACGGTCGTCAAAACCTTCCAGGCAGAGGCATTCGAAAAACGCGCCTGCCGCCATCCGATCTATGACCGCGCCTCGCTCCTGGTCCTCGGCGACTATGTCACCCTGGAGGCCGGCACCGGTTGCGTTCACACCGCCCCGGGACACGGTCACGATGACTACCTGACCGGCCTGCGCTACGACCTTGAAATCTACAACCCGGTCGACGACTACGGTCGCTATCGCAAGGACCTTGAATTCTTCGGCGGCGAGAAGGTTCCGGCGGTCAATCCGCAGGTTTCTGCCAAGTTGGCCGAAGTCGGCGCCCTGCTTGGCGAGGACAAGGTTGCACACAGTTACCCGCACTGCTGGCGCTGCAAACAGCCAATCATATTCCGCGCCACCGAGCAGTGGTTCATCTCGATGGAGGCAAACCAGCTGCGCAAGAAGGCGCTTGAACACATCAACGACGTGCAATGGATCCCGCACTGGGGTCGTGAACGTATCTACAACATGATCGAAAACCGCCCCGACTGGTGCATCAGCCGCCAGCGCAGCTGGGGCGTGCCGATCACGGTGTTCTATTGCGACAAGTGCGACGAGGCGTTGGCTGACGGCAAGGTCATGCACCATGTCGCCGACCTCTTCGAAACAGGCGGCAGCGACATCTGGTTTGAAAAGGACGCCGGCGAGCTTCTGCCGGCAGGCACCAGCTGCGCCGGTTGCGGACACGACGGCTTCCGCAAGGAGATGGATATTCTCGATGTCTGGTTCGATTCCGGCGTCTCCTACGCCGCCGTGGTGGAAAAGAACCCGCAGCTGCAGTCACCCGCAGACCTCTATCTCGAAGGCAGCGACCAGCATCGCGGCTGGTTCCACTCCAGCCTGCTGGCGTCGGTCGGCACCCGTG
>JAZBPM010000219.1:0-12756 GCA_036351615.1 Desulfofustis sp. | reverse complement strand
CCCTGACGGTATGAATCAATTTCTGTTCGAAATCCCGATCGATTTTGGTCCGGAGACGGCATACCAGCACATCGACGACATTGGTCTGCGGATCAAACGAGTAATCGTAGACTCGCTCGAGGATCGATGTCTTGGAAATGACGATTTCAGGGTTTCTCATCAGATACTCGAGCAGTGCGTATTCTTTGGCAGGCAGCTCGATCCGCTGCTGTTGCCGGGTCACCTCCCGACGCAGCAGGTCCATGCGCAAATCGTGGTAGTGCAGCATCGTCGGTTCTGCATGTTTTCGGTCCCGTCGAATCAGTGCCTGGACCCTGGCGAGCAACTCGCTGAAGGAAAACGGCTTGACCATGTAATCGTCACCGCCCTGCTGGAGTCCTTTGATCCGATCGTCCACCGATTGCCGGGCGCTGAGGATCAATACCGGCGTGTCGATCCGGTGCCGGCGCAACTGTTCGATCACACGGAGCCCATCGAGACCGGGCAGCATGATATCGATAACGGCGGCGTCATAATGCTCGGCAAGTCCGGCGGCAAGCCCGTCCCGGCCATCATGACAGATATCGACGATAAAACCGGCCTGGCGCAATCCTTTACCGATAAACGAAGCGATGGTCGTGTCGTCTTCGATGATCAAGACCTTCATGGCATCTAATCGTTTCCTCTCTTCTCCTGCAGACAAATCGCCGATCCGTGTCGACCGGTTTGGCCGATACCATTGCGGCAGGCGCGACGATAGCTGAAATAGTTGCTGGAACAGCTGGTACAGATCCCCGATATTTGGATGTTGTCGACCGGCAGACCGGCCTCGGTCAACTGCCAGGTCGAGAGCTGCCAGAAATCAAAATAATTCGGTGCGCATTGAAAACGCCAGAACGACGGCGGCAATTCATCCCGGTAATTGACAAACTCGGCGCAACACGGGCCAAGCGATGGACCGATAAAGGCTTCGCAGTGACGGGGGTCGGTTCGCAACTCTGTTTTCATCAGCGCCACCGTTTTACCGATCAGGCCGGCGACACTGCCGCGCCAACCGCAATGGACGGCCGCCACTGCCCGGCGCACCGGATCGTGCAGCAAAACGGCCTGGCAATCCGCCTGCTGCACCAGCAAGGCAGTCCCCGGGTCGGTGGTGATCAGGGCATCATAACCGTCCACTTCTTGATCACCGGCCGCTCCGCCGTCGACCAGACAGATCCTGTCACCATGGACCTGGCGGGCACTGATCAGCCGTTCCACCGCCATCGCTTCCTTGACTCGCCGTCGATTCTCAGCGACGCAGGCAGGATCGTCACCGACATGATAACTCAAGTTCAAACTACCGAAGCGGCCCTTACTGACCCCGCCGTCTCTTTGAAAAAAACGATAATGCACCACAGACCCCTGCGTTTGGACTTTGTGTCCACCATGGAGCGACTGATACAATCTTGTTCCGTTGTCCCATCGTTTAAGCAGATGAACTTGTCCCCTGTCAAGAAGCGACTCACCAACAGGACCTGATTCCGTTGTCACCATCCTGCCGACACGGAAAACCGCAGGGCTGCCCTAAACACTCCTGCTGAATCACCATTTCGTTACGGTGAAACCCGGGCTCCCTGCCGGACCTGCTGTCCGGCAAACTGCATCGCGAAGACTCGACGGGATGGAGAACAAAGTCGGATGATTGTGGACAGAAGCCCTGTGCCGGAGAGAGCGACCAGCAGTCTCCCCGCTCAGGACCTTGCTCTGCATTACTCGGTGACCTTCAGTTCCCGGACGGGAAGAAAAAAGGGACGCCTCCGCTTGGAGATACGTCCCTTTTCACTGGTTGAAAGCTTGGTTGTCGACTAGAAGAAGGCCTCGAAGGTCAGATACACTTGATCGGCCGACTCAACCGGATCAAGTCCCATCATCTGCAGCATCATCCGGTCGCCGGCATTGCCGAGATCATACGGCGCCATATTCCAGTCGCCGGAGCCGGAATAATCGTACTCGTAATGTTGATATCCAAGACGGATGAAGGCCTTGCCGTAGCGGGAAATCGCTTCTCCGGCAGGAATGTCGTAAATGGTATAGACTTCAAACACATGACCGCGAGTGGCCAGTTTGGACTGATAGATGTCGTCATGACCAGGGGTCAGGGCAAGCCAGTATTCGGAACCGTAATTGTATTCGGCGCCCACCTTCAGGCGTAGGTCGTCCATATCATAGCGCAGGCCGGCATAGAAGGCATAGCCGTTGTTCTCGTCGGTCTCCGGACCGCTGAGACCGGCAGCCATCGCCGCGTAATCGTTGAACATGCCGTTATCGTTCGGTCGGCTCTGCGACCAACCACCGGCGACGAAATAGTTCCAATTGCCGGTGCTGGCCTGGTAGACCAGATCGGTATGCAGGATATTACCCAGCGTCTTCCGCGCCCCCAAACCGGACATATCGCCAAAATTCGCATTGATGATCGGATCCTGGAAATTGGGGTAATTGAAAACGTTGAAAGCCATGAACGACTGAACATTGAGCAGTCGCTCGCCACTGTCGAAGACATCCCAGTTAAAACCGGCGAAATCGACATCGTTGATTACGCTGTCTTCCTGGAGTCCGTCTTCAAAACCACGACCGTAGCAGAAACGAATCTTGCCGATACCGAGGCTCTCGTTACCCCACTGGTAACCATAACCGAGCACGAATCCGTCAAATGGCCAATCCATGAAGGCAACCGGCGTTGCCAGACGCTCATCGACACCCATTCTGATCTGTGCAGGGACCCCATCGGTTGTCGGCCTGCGACCAACGGAAATCCAGACGGGAGCACCGCCGACGTTGTTCCAGTTGACGTAGGCACGATCGACATAGAGCGCACTGTCACCGACCGGAGACCTGCTGACATTGCCGTCAAACACCGGCCAGATAGCGCCGGATTCGTCACTGAACGCCGACTGCATCCCCCAGGTCTTATACATGGCCAGCCGGCCCTTGAATTCGACATTCTCCGTTGCCAGAACCTGCAGATTCAGGCGAAAACGATTGGTGAAAAGCGAGTCATTCTCGAGGGTCCGGCCAAAGACCGTCTCGGCATTATAGAAATCGTAGCGAGAGCGGAAGTCGCCACTGAACTTGAAACGTGCCGCCAAATCCCACTCATAGGCCCGATATTCCATATCATCAACTACATCGGAGAGTTCGGCCACCTGCTCCGATGTCGCCTGACCGGTCTCCGCCTGACGGCTGATCTGCGCCTTGAGTTCTTCGAGCTGCTTGCTGAGTTCCAGGATTTTCCGCTCCAGATCCTCGACATCAACCTCACCACCGGCCAGAGCGGCAACCGGCAACGACATGACGCCGGCCAGCGCCAGAACCGAAAGTTTCTTCTTCATCTCTCATCCCTCCTCGAAAATGAGTTTTCTGTCCGCGCATTCCCCGCCTCTGTAGGAAAAAGGACACGCGCCTGCATTGACAAAGAAAAGCGTTTAAAAAAATAATTATATTCTTTAATATTTTCTTTCTATCGTAGGACTACCACGTTGTCAAGATTTAGATAGTACCTCCATGACAAGAAGCACAAAGAACAAGTAAAATCGGTCTATCAGGACTGGTGGTTTCTGCCAGAAAAAGCGTCCACCGGCCGGACCGACCGCAGCGGCACTTCAGAGAAAATCAACGGGCTAAAGGGTCCTTGAAAAATTCGTGATTTAGTTCAAGATCGAGACGCACATGAACATTTCACCACAGGCATATATATGATATTCCGATGATAAAAATTGATTGCGCAGCGATGCGGTTGGGCGAAATGACATTTATCCAAGGTTCCTTTAAGATGGTGAACGATTTTGTCTCTGACAGGGCGAGACGAAACCGTTACACTGAAAGAAAATCTCCTGAGCTATTCTTGCACCAAAGATAGTGATCAATCAACCGGAAGAAAGTCACATATGAAGTATATCATCCTGACAGCCTTCGGCGCCAGTGAGTCGGCACAAAAAACCTATCACTTTCTCGACGCGCATTTTTCCAGCCGCTTCTCCGATGCCCGATTACACTGGTCAATCTCGGTGCCGTCAGGCGCTCGAACGACTCCCGGACGCGCCACCGGACAGGATGACGAACTGGCAAAGGTGCTTGACAAACTGTCCGTCAACGATCGAAGTCGCTGCATCGTTCAGTCTCTCCACCTCACCCCCGGCATCGAATTCCACCGCTCGGTCAGGGCCGTGCAGGCGCATCGAGCCGGCACGACCATCGGCATGCCGCTGCTCAGCAGTCAGGAAGACTTCCATCGACTCGTCGATCTGCTGTCGCCCCTGTTACCGAATTCCTCCGACCGAGGGGTGTTGCTGATCGGTCATGGTACGACCCACCCCAGCTGGACCGCCCTGCCAGTCCTGGAACACTTGCTGCGAGGTACCACCCGATCACCGGTTTTTCTGGCGGTATTGCAGCATTTTCCCGATTCCAGCAGAGTTATCGATCAAATGGTCGCTTCGGGCGTCAGGCATTGGCTGGTCATCCCGCTGCTGCTATCGACCGGTAAACATTTTTGGCGGGACATTGCCGGTCCGGGTCCGCATTCCTGGTCGAGCAGGCTGCAACAACACGGCCTCTCCCCGGTTTTTCACGAGGAAGGGCTGGGAACCTTGCCGGGCATTGCCGAGATGTTCGGTGATCATATTCAGACTGCTTTTGATCGCGCCATCGACCAGACGAAATCTTCCCGCAATCCCCGCCGCTGAAAACGATACCCGCTCCCCGATCGGGAATCACAATGGAGGCGGAAAAACCGTGCCACGATCACCCCGGACAGACCGTTTTCCATACTATCGGGGAGCTTGAAAAATTAGGAATTTCGCTCAAGATCGAGGCGCGCAAGAAAATTTTACCACAGGCATATACACGATATCCCGAGGATAAAATTTGATTGCGCAACGATGAGATTGAGCGAAATGACATTTTTTCAGGGTTCCCTATCCTTTTTCGAGGCTGTCATCTCAGGTTGCTTGACGATAGAGACAATCGGCCTATAGTGAGCATATACACATGGTCCAACAATTACCGCCTCCCGCCATCTCCCTGTGTCCGGTGCCGGTCGCGGTCGTTTTATCGAAAACTGGAATCTTTTCCGACAACTACGCAATGACAGGAGACACCCCGTGAAACGAGAAGCGATCACCACATCTGCGGCGCCCGGCGCCATCGGTCCCTATTCACAAGCCATCACAACCGGATCACTGCTCTTTATTTCCGGACAACTGCCGATCGACCCGCAGACCGGCTCCATAATCGACGGCGATATCGCTGCAAAAACCAATCAGATCATGACCAATATAAAAAACATCGTCGAGGCGGGCGGCGGCAGTCTTGACGACCTGGTCAAGACCACCATTTTCCTGACCGACCTCGGTTCCTTCCAGGACGTCAACCAGGCCTACGGCGCCTTCTTTTCCGCAGACCCGCCGGCTCGTTCGACGGTCCAGGTAGCTGCACTGCCGCTTGGCTCGCCGGTGGAAATCGAGGCAGTTGCGGTTATCCGTTAATACACACTCGACCAGCCCGAATGGAGATCAGCGTAATGCCGTTTACCGTCAAGGATATCCTGCAACTAGAAGTCATGCCGGCACTCGGCTGCACTGAACCGGTCGCTGTCGCCCTTGGAGCAGCCGCGGCGGCATCACTGCTGCCGAGCCGCACAATCGATCGCATTGACGTTCGGGTCGATGCCAACATCTACAAAAACGGTACCGCCGTCATCATTCCGGGGACGGGCGGCATGAACGGACTCGACGTCGCGGCGGCCGTCGGCGCCTACGGTGGTGATCCAGCCCGCGGCCTGGAAGTCCTCGAGTCCGTTGATAACGATACCCTTGCCAGCGCCCGGCTCCTGCTTGACCAGCAAAAAGTTGGCGTCGAGTTATTCGCTGAAAGCGGCCTGCACATTCTAACCGTTATCACCAGCGGGACAGATCGAGCGGTATCGGAAATCAGGGAATTGCACAACCAGATCGTCACCTTGTCGCTCAACGACGTTGCCCTGATCGACTCACCGCTGCTCAGCCCCGTTGCCCGTAGTGGCACCGCATCGGCGCTGGCTCTGATGGAAGAATGGTTGATGGGGTTGAGCCTGGCCGAGATTTACGAAATGATCGATCACCTCGATGAAGACGATCTGAAATTTCTGAAAAAGGGTGTGGACTTTAACGTCCGCCTCGCCGAACATGGACTCAAGTACGGCGGTGGACTTGGCATCGGCAAAGCTATCGAACGGTTGCTCAGACAAAAACTGCTGGTCCGGGATATGGCCTCATCGGCCCGGATTCTAACCTCAGCGGCAGCGGATGCCCGGATGAGCGGGGTCAACCTGCCGGCCATGAGTTCGGCCGGCAGCGGTAATCACGGCCTGACCGCCATCTTGCCGATCTGGGCCATCAAGGACTTTGTCGATCATGATGAAGAAACGGTATTACGGGCCATCGGCCTGAGTCATATTATCACCGCTTACGTCAAGGCCCACACCGGTCGTTTGTCCGCAGTCTGCGGCTGCTCGGTAGCCGCCGGCGCCGGTGCAACCGCCGGCATTACCTACCTGGTCGGGGGCAATATCGACCATATGGCCGGTGCGATCAAGAATATCATGGAGGATCTGGCAGGCGTCATTTGTGACGGCGCCAAGGCCGGCTGCGCACTGAAACTTAATACCGCCGCAGGTTCCGCCGTGCAGGCGGCTCTTTTTTCTTTACAGGGCATCAACGTCAAGGATACGGACGGCATCATCGACTCCTCTCTTGAACAGACGGTGAGAAACCTTGGAGCCCTGAGCCATGAAGGAATGGCCGCCGCCGATCGGACCATCCTGACAATCATGCGCGCTAAAACACCACCCGGCAGAACAAAATAACCCCGACACCGCTCATTACTTCCCACCTGAACTATCTGCGCCACCACCCCTCCGATCTCGGACGCGGCACATCTGCAAAGAGCAGTCAATCCCCCTGAAATTGGTTGGTAATTTCGCCAAAGTATGGTTTTCTGGTGCGGAAACGGTCAGGTGCCCGATCCCCGCGGTTTTCCTCCACCATCACAAGAGCGATAGCGGGCCTGCCGATTCCGTAACGTGTCAGACTCATGACCGGACCACGCCCCGTTTTTCCGGCGCCATCGTCAAAATCGATCTTTTCTGTGAACCATTTTCTCCACGACGGGAACCTATGGACAGAACTATCGAGTCAAACCGCGAACAGCAGCTGATAACTGCTGTCGCACAAGGAGATCGCGTCGCGTTTCGTCAACTCTACGATGCGACCTATGACAAGGTTGGCCGCTACATCAGATGCCTGGTCAACGACGATCTCCTCACCGAAGATATCCTTGTCCAGACCTATGCCGTGGTCTGGCAGACTGCCGGCCGTTTCCGAGGAGCCAGCCGGCTGACGACGTGGATTATCGGCATCGCCCGCAATATCGCTTTCAAGGAGTTTCGCGGCAAACGCGATGAAGAACCATTTGACGAATCATATAAAGGCGCGGACCATACCAGTCACCTCCGGCCTGAACAGAGGGATCGAAACCAAATCATGAAACAGGCGCTGACAACAATATCAGCAAAACACCGGGAAATTCTTGAGCTGGTTTTCTATCAGGACCTGACGTATCCGGAGATTGCCGAACTCCTCGGCACCCCTGTTAATACTGTAAAGACGCGTGTTTTCCACGCCAAGAAAACGTTCAAGAGCGCGCTCCTGCAACGAGGAATTTCCGCCGATGATCTCTGAACCTATCTCATTTTTCGACTTGATTCCCGATTACGTCCTAGGGCATCTCGCCCCGGACATCGCCGCCGCATTTACCGAACGGTTGACCGTCGATCAGGAACTCCGCCGGGAACTCGATGAATTCCTGGCGCTCAGGAGCCTTTATCGCCAGACCGAGGTTACGCAGCATCCGCCCTCGGAAGCAGTTTTTCAGCGAATCGAAGCAACAATCGACGCAGCGGATACATCCCTGATCGCCCGACACCACTCATCACCGCTATCGTCTCCCACGCCCTTGTCTCATTTGCAGGAGTACTGGGCACGATTTAAGGCCTCCTTCAGCCTTCCCTGGGGGCTGGCCATCGCCCAGACCTGTTTGATCATCGTTCTCCTCCTCCCCGGTCAACCCGACGATTCCTATCAAACCCTCAGTGGCGGAGCCGATGTCGCCATCGAAGCCAACGGCTCCCGCTTCAATATCGTTTTTTCCGAATCAGCCTTCGAAGCCGACACCAGAGCGCTGCTGCTCGATAGCTCTGCCACGATCGTCACTGGTCCGTCCGCCGATGGTAGATATGTCATCGTTCTTCCCGACGATGACAATCTGCAGGAACGAGTCGCCAGGCTGCGCCGAAACGAGGTGGTCCGCTTCCTCGAACCGGTAATGGATTGAAAGTAAGCGGGGGACAGGTTAAAACCTGTCCCGCCGATTTTTATATTATCCAAATAACTGTTTTTGGACATTTTGTTAATGGCAAGAGGGTAATTTCATGCTAGGGTGCAGCACACATCGTATCATTGCTCTCTCTATCAGAGGATTATCTTTGGCACCGTGCCGCGCTTTCCGTCGCCGGCACGAGGTGCGGCTATCGTGCGTCACCATTGTGCTCTGCCCGATCGCCGGCGATCCTGGAAAACCCATTGTGGAGATTCCGGAAATGATGAACGTTCCTGCTCTTTCCCGCCGCCATCTGATCTGCTGCCTAACCGTCATCTCATTCGTCCTTCCCGTTTTCGCCCAGCCTTCGCAAGCGGAGGAAGTACGAATTGACCTGGTCTCCCCGTTTCCGGGAACCGTGGCTATCGCCAAGTCGCCGACTATCATATTTCGCAGTTCTCAACCGCTCCATGCGGAAGGCCGTCTCATTCTGCTCGACGGCAACGACGTAACCGCTATGGTAACGGAAGAAGACGTCGGTTATCGTATCACCGCCCCCGGAATTTTGCCGGCCGGTGAGCATCAGCTGATTATTTTCGCCTACGATCTGGACGGGCAACCGGTCGAACAGGAGTTTGTCTTTGTCAGCCGGCACAGTGAGTCATTTGAAGAGATCGCTTCGGACAATCGCCTCTCCACCACCGTGAAAAGCGTTTTGCAGCGGAGCACCGACACAGACGCCGCGCTCGATACGGCTGCTCCGGCCGTTTCCTTTCCGTATAGCTCCTTCGATTCTTATCTTTCCAGCAACTCGACGATCATGGAAGGTGGCTGGCAGTCCTCATTTCGCGCCAATGTCCGCTATTATGATCAAAATGCCCCGCTCATTGAGCCGGAAAAAAAGGGGCTCGGACTGATCGATTTCTTGATGACTTCGGACTACACCGCAGATCAGTACCAGGCCCGGGTGGAAATCGGCGATACGACCATTGCCGAATCAAAAAACACCATCGATCTGTTGACCAGGCGCGGCGGCCAGACCCGCATTACCATCGGCAACCTGACCGTCAGCGGTTTCGGTGTGCTCGGCAGGGAAAACACCTATGAAATTGATGGCCTCGGCCTTGCCTTCAACTCGAACGATCACATTATGGGTGGTTCGGCCGGCATGGATTTTTTCGACCGACGACTCACCGTCAAGGCCGTGCACACCCGCGGCGGGGACGATGGCAATTATCTCGGCAGCTGGTCCGAGTCGCAACGGCGCAAAGGTGAAGCGACCGGTCTGATCATCGTTACCGATTTCTTTGAGCAGGCCTTGATCACCGATTTTGAAATCGACACCAGCAGCCTCACTGTCAACGATGACGAATCGGTTGAATTTACCGATACCGCCTACCGCTTCCTGGTCAGCGGCTATGGTGCTGCCAGCGACTATCAACTCGGCTACTCCTATACCGGCCCGCAATACGAGGTGATCGGCAATCAATCGATCATCAAGGATTGGGCCGGTTTTGACTTCAACGGTGGCACCACCCTGACTGATCACACCGTGAGACTGCTGCTCAACTACTCATGGGACAACGTTGAAGACGACCCCATCTATGCCCGTCTTTACTCTTTCACCGGCGGACTCGACTATCGTTATTCGGCCTGGCAACGGTTTCCGCTCGGACTGACGATCGAGCACAACCAGCAACGCTCGACCGATGAACCGGATGGCGCTCAGCCGACCTCGCTGGACACCGACACGCTGACCGGCAGTATCGGCTTTATCGATGGTCCCTGGGCCATCGAACTGCGCCCGGGCTACTCGCTGCAAGACGACTCATCTCCTGCCGACCGTGACACCCGCCTGGTCTCATTTTCCGTCGTCCCGTCATACACGTCGGTCTTTTTCTCCATCCTGCCGTCGTGGACACTGAACAGTTCCGAGGATCTCACGACCTCCGTCCGCACCGATACCAACACCCTTACCCTCGACATTTACGCCACCCTCTTCGAGGACCGAGTAATCTGCGAGTTAGGCGGAACCCACGACTGGACATCGGCGGACGACGACAGTATCGATATGAGCAATACCGCCCTCTACGGACGTCTCAACTATCGGATCGAACGACTCTGGCACCTGGAAGATGCCACCATCGCCATCGAATACGCCTATAACCGCCAGGAAGACACTATCTACGACTCGAGCTTCTCCGAAGGCGTCCTCTCCCTGGTTCTCTCTTCCGCAGTCCCGTTTCACTTTTAGGGAGGGTAACATGAAAATAACAAACATCAGGGTATATGTCGGCCTGATAATACTGTGGTGTTCGATCTTTGCAGCAATCACGGCTAATGCTGTCACGCTGTCACTGGACAAGACCACCATCCTTCAGGGTGAATCAGTCACCGCGACGACTCGAGTAGTCTTTATTGGGGCGGGTACGCCTCCTGCCGGCTCCTTTCGTATTGATTTCGGTGACGGTACTGCGCCAACTCGTTTTAACGACCTTACTTCTACCTCACACACCTTTACCGTCAGCCACGAATATTTGGCGCCAGGAACCTATACGATCAGAGCAACGGCCCAGCCTGCTTTAGGATTCAGTGCAGCACCACCCCTGGAGGCGAGCCAGACCATAACCGTTTTGGAACCGGTCGATGATCAATTACCGCGCGGTGAGGTCGGGGAACAATATCGGTTTATTCTGACATCGGTCACGGGTCTTAATACCTACCGATACAGGCTGGTACAAGGTCGACTGCCGTCAGGAATCGAACTGGACAGCCAGGGGCGTTTTAGCGGAATTCCCCAGGAAAAAGGGAACTTCCGCTTCAAACTTCGAATAACTACGCCCAGCGGCTTCACTTTTATGCAAGACTTTGTCTTGATCGTCGATCCGGGCCGACTGCTCATCGAGACGGCACCTGGGCTACTCAACCTTACCGTGGGCGGCGGTGCGCCGCAGCGGGTCACCTTCACGGTGGTCCAGCCGACGGTACCACTCCCGGAAATCATTCGTTCGACCCGTGGCGAGTTTGTCTTGGCCGGCAGGGTGATTGGAACCTACAATGCACTGCTGACCGTCAACCTAAACACATCCCGTCCGTCCATCTCCGAGAGTGTTACCGTTCCGCAAAGCGTTCTCCAGGCAGCCCAGAACGCCGGCAACAACAGGATCATGTACCGCAGAACCTTCTCGGCACAAAATCTCAGGTCCGGTATCGGCGAAACCCGGGTCAATCTGCGTACCGCCGCCGCCGGCGAATTGCGCATCACCGGGATGCGCGTCTTCTTCGAGCAAAACAACCGGCCGATGATCCTGGTCGAGCGCAACGAACGGAACCTGACCGGTGTCGCCGAGATCCGGTACAACGGTTCCGGGCCCTTCCAGGGATACTGGAAGGTCGATGAACGAATCATTCAACGGGTACAGCAGAATCTTTTTTACGGCACGGTACTGACCCTGAAAACACCGACCGCACCGCCACTGCCAACCTATTCGGAAGGCGCTCACCGGCTGCAGTTTATCATTACCGAACCGGCAGTCCCTGCCCAGCGCATAGACTTCCCGGAGGCCATCTATCACGTCGAGGCAAAGAAAGCGGCAATCGTCGTGCCCATCACCGTGACGGCGCCGGAAGACCGCGCGGTTTTGAGCATGAACTCCGCTCTTTTCAGCTGGCATGACAACGCTCGAATCCAAACCTACCAGCTTGATTTTTATCAGGAAGATGAAACAGAGCCGTTTTTCTCGGCATACACGAAAAGCGGGCAATACCAGTTGACCAACCGGATCATCGAACTCAAATTTGCCCCGGCGAGCGCTTATCGCTGGCAGGTCAGGGGATTTAACGGCGCCGGCGAGCTGGCGGCGGAAAGCCGGGTGCTGTCGTTCACCCTTGCCCCCGAAGTCGCCTATGTTCCGGGACAGGTCATTTTTCTCGTCGATGACAGCACCGACGGACGCGATTTGATCGACGCGATCACCGCCAGATACCCATTACTCATTGTAGAACGGACCAATCTCGCATCGATCAAGCGAATCATGGTGACCTGCTCGACCGATGGCGACGTGGCTCTGCTGGTTGAGCAGTTGCGGCATGAAGACGGACTGAGGTTGGCCCAGCCCAATTTCATCTATCAGACGATGAACGAACCGGATCCGCTCCGCTCGATGCAGTCGATTCACCGACTCGTCGATCTCACGCCGATACAGCATCAAACCGGCGGGGAGCTGGTACGCGTGGCGATCATCGATACCGGGGTCGATCTCGAGCACCAGGACTTTGCGGGCAGGATCCGCAGTTCACACAATATGACCACCTCCTCACCCTACCGGGGAGAGCTCCACGGTACCGCCGTTGCCGGCATCATTGCCGCCGCTCGTAATGAGT
>JAZBPM010000218.1:0-3540 GCA_036351615.1 Desulfofustis sp. | reverse complement strand
TAACCGGATCTTCGGACCACGGCGTCGATTTTCATCGTTCGTTGTGACGTCCCGTCATGGCGGTTTTATGGATAATATTACATCCGACAATACGACATATGTTACCAGACCGGCACGAACCGCGATGGTCCCGAGCCTGTTTCCTTCTCTCTGGTTTTATGCCGGATTCCTTGCCATTGTGTGGCGAGCGGCACGGCTGGTGAAACAAGGTGGTTATGGCACGACGGCCTGGCAGGCCAGCAGTATCGAGGTCCTGCGTCGGCTTGAACAGGCCGGCATCAGGGTGAAGGTGAGTGGTCTGGACCAGGTTCAGACGGCGCCATGGCCGGTGGTCTTTATCGGCAATCACCTGAGCGTCATGGAAACGGTGCTTCTGCCGTCCCTGCTACTGCCCTATGGGCCGATCACCTATGTGATCAAGCAGAGTCTGCTTGAAGTTCCGGTATTCAAACATGTCATGAAGTCCTGCAGTCCCATAGCGGTTACCAGGACCAATCCGCGCAACGATCTGAAAACTGTGCTGGAGGAGGGAGGCAAGCGTCTGGACGAGGGAATCTCGGTCATCATTTTCCCCCAGACGACGAGAGCTGCTTTCCAGCCTGAGCAGTTCAGCTCGATCGGCGTTAAGCTTGCCCGCAAGGCGGGAGTCCCGATTGTTCCCATTGCTTTGGTTACCGATGCCTGGGGAAATGGCCGATGGCTCAAAGACTTTGGCCGGATTCAGCCGGAGCGCCCGGTCCGTTTTGCCTTCGGCCAACCGATGACCGTGGCCGGTAAGGGTACCGAAGAACATCAGGAAGTGATCTCTTTTATCGCCCAGCACCTCGAGCAGTGGCGGCTGGCCGAGAAATGACGGGGCCACTATCGCCAACGACGGGACAAACTTTAACCTCTCCTCCGCGCCCTAATCAACGCCCTCATGGGGTGAGATAATGCCGAGGTGTCGCAGTAACGCGCCGATATCTCGCCGGTCCAGTCGCTGCAGGCCGACCCGTTTCGCCGTCGCCATTGCCCGGGCATACTGATCGGCGGCGAGTGGGGCGGCAAGGTCCGGCTCGTTGAAGGCCGTGCCGCAGGGACGGTACTGGTCCATGATGTTGACATAGGTGGCCGTTCCTATCTCTGCGGCGATAAAGGCAAGGATTGCGTCGGTTTCATCGAGACCTCCCGGCATCAGCAGGTGCCGGACGAGGAGACCGCGAACGGCATGCCCCTGCTCGTTGATCACCAGGTCGCCGACCTGTCGATGCATGATGGTCACGGCCTGCCTGGTGATTTCCGGATAATCGGGTGCCTGCAGGAAGCGCTGGGCCCTGGTGCGGTCCCAGAACTTAAAGTCGGGCAGGTAGATATCGACAATCCCAGTAAGCAGGGCCAACGACTGCGGGGACTCGTAGCCGCTGCAATTATAGACCAGTGGTATCCGCAGCCCTGCCTCCAGGGCGATCGGCAATGCTTCGAGCAGCTGCGGCAGAACATGGCTGGGGGTGACGACGTTGATATTGTGACAGCCCTGGCGCTGCAGCTCAAGCATGATTGCCGCCAGATCGGCATTGTCTACTTCTGTGGCGGTTTCCCGATCATGGCTGATAGCGTAATTCTGGCAAAAGCAGCAGCGCAAGTTGCAGGAAGCAAAAAAGATGGTACCTGAACCGTTACGACCCGACAGCGGGTATTCTTCTCCATGATGCGGACCGTAGCTGGACACGCGGGCCATCCTGCCGGTGGCGCAGAATCCCCGCTCGTCCTCCAGCCGGTTGACCCGGCAACGGCGCGGACAGAGCTGACAGTGTCCGAGGGTCTGGACGGCACGGGCAACTCGCTGGGCGAGACGTCCGGAAGAGAAAAGATGGTGGCTGACTGGTTCCATGGGTGCGCTGGTTGCCGGTTCCCGACACGCTTGGGAGGGTGTGACTGATCGACGTTTGCCGCAGAGTGCAGGATAACTCATCGGCGAAACGCTGTCCATGGTCTCGCTATGTGCGGCCCTTCCGGCGACTGTAGGTGGTCTGTCGGAGCTGGAAAATCTGGTATCTCTTTCTCCGGTAATTTGCTAGACTGACCATGCTCTCGGTGGACCGGCGTTATCCTCCCGGTCAGATGGCCGGTATTGCGGTACTCAATTCCTTCCACGCGCGGATGATCTGGTGAAGTCGACATTTCTCAACGATGTGCCGATTCAGCGCAAAATGACCCTGCTCAGCTTGGCCAGCACCGGGACGGCGCTTATTCTATTCCTGGTTTTGACTGTTTTTTTCCAGATCAGGATTCTGCAAGGAGCGATGGCCGATCATCTCGAAGTGCTGGCCGAAGCAGTAACCCGTGTCGGCCCGGACCAGTCGGATCTGCAGACCTGGAATCACGCGGGAGACCTGCTTGCCGCTCTGGAGGTGGATAAAGATATTGAAGTTGCCGCGATCTTTGATCAAGACCAGGCAGTCGCTGCAGCATACAGTCGGAATGGTCAACGGCTGGGCGAGCTGCTGCCGACGGAGGAGTTGCCCGGTCAAGGAGCACGGCTGACCAGGGCGGACGGCGTCTTCAAACTGCACGTTTATCACCCCGTTATCCGTGATGGTGAGCAGGTTGCCGGCATCGTTTTGGTGGCCAGTATGCGCAGGGTTCAGAGGCAGGTTATCCTGACGGCGCTGATGATGGCAGGCGGTGTCGGCCTCTTTCTCGTAATCACCCATCTTGCCGCTCGCCGTTTGCAGCACTCAATCACCGAGCCGGTTTCCCGTTTGGCTGCAACTGCCAGGCGTATCGCTGAACTCGGTGATTATTCGGTTCGGGTCGAACGGGCCGGCCGGGACGAGATCGGCGGCCTGATCGAACATTTCAATTCCATGCTCGATGCCATCCAGGTAAGAGACAGCGAACTTCACCAGCATCGCCATAACCTTGAGTTGATCGTTGAAGAGCGTACCGAAGAGCTGCGTCGGCGACGGGATGAAGCCCTTGCCGCCTCCCAGGCAAAGACTGAATTTCTGGCCAATATGAGCCATGAGATCAGGACGCCGATGAACGGGGTCATCGGTGTCCTGTCATTGCTCAGCGATGCGCCGCTGACCGGTGAGTATCGGCGCCTTCTCGAAACGGCCGAGCGTTCCGCCGATGCGCTGATGCATATCATTAACGATATACTCGATTTTTCCAAGATCGATGCGGGTATGGTCGAGTTCGAGTCGATTTCGTTCGATGTCTGTGAGCTGATCGAAGAGGTGGCGTCTCTCTATGTCGACGCCGTCGGCAACACCGCTATCGACCTGATCTGCTACGTTCCGCCCGAGATCGCCTGCTCGGTCGAAGGGGATCCGACACGACTACGGCAGGTTTTGACCAATCTGGTCAGCAATGCGGTGAAGTTTACCCAGCACGGGCAGGTTTTTCTTCGCGTTGAGCCTATTGAACTGGTTGATCAGAAGCAATTGCTGCGATTCGTAGTCAGTGATACGGGGATTGGCATCCCTGACCATCTGATGCCTCGTCTTTTTGAGAAATTCACCCAGGCGGACGCATCCACCACGCGTAAGTATGGCG
>JAZBPM010000217.1:0-2778 GCA_036351615.1 Desulfofustis sp. | reverse complement strand
TCCCCCTTGCCCGACGACGACCGACTGTGGTAGAAAGATGCTGGTAAACAGCCCATACGGATTTTGAGGGGAACAACAGGAGAACAAACGTTGAAGAAAATCATTTTGCGTGACGACGAAATGCCGACCCAATGGTACAACGTGGTACCAGACCTGCCGGGCGGCCTCCGCCCGCCGCTCGATCCGGCCACCAAGGAACCGATGGGGCCGGACAAACTGGCGGCGATCTTCCCGATGGGCTTGCTGGAGCAGGAAATGTCCGACCAACGTTTTATCGACATCCCGCCGGAAGTCCTCGATATCCTGAAGATCTGGCGGCCATCGCCGCTGGTCAGGGCCACCGGCCTGGAACAGGCGATCGGCACCAAGGCCAAAATCTACTTCAAGAACGAAGGCGTTTCCCCGGTCGGCTCTCACAAGCCGAACTCAGCGGTCGCCCAGGCTTATTACAACAAACGGGAAGGCGTCAAGCGGATGACCACCGAGACCGGCGCCGGCCAATGGGGCAGCGCGCTGTCGCTGGCCACCAACAAATTCGGCCTGGAATGCACGGTTTACATGGTCCGCATCTCGTTTGAACAAAAACCGTACCGAAAATCGGTCATGCAGACCTTCGGCGCCCAGGTCATTGCCAGCCCAAGCGATCAGACTACTTCCGGCCGGGCCATCCTGGCCTCCTTCCCGGACACCCCCGGCTCGCTCGGCATGGCCATCTCTGAGGCCATTGAGGACGCCGCCTCCCGGGAAGATACCAAGTACGGACTGGGCTCGGTGCTCAATCACGTGGTTCTGCACCAGTCGATCATCGGCCTGGAGGCGAAAAAGCAGATGGAAATCGCCGGCGATTATCCCGATGTCGTCATTGGCTGCTGCGGCGGCGGTTCCAATTTTGCCGGCCTGGCCGTGCCGTTCATCCCCGATTACCTCGACGGCAAGAAGATCCGTTTCGTCGGCACCGAACCGTCTTCCTGCCCATCGATGACCGCCGGCGCGCTGGCCTACGATTTCGGCGACACCGCTCAGACCACGCCGCTGCTCTATATGCATACCCTCGGGCACGATTTCGTCCCGCCCGGCATTCACGCCGGCGGGCTGCGCTATCACGGCATGGCGCCGATCGTCTCGGCCATGATCAGCCAGAAAATCGTCGAGCCGCTCCGGTTGCACCAGATCGAATGCTTCGAGGCCGGTGTGCTCTTTGCCAGGACCGAGGGCATCATCCCGGCGCCGGAGACCTGCCACGCCATCCGCGGCGCCATTATCGAAGCGCTGCGGGAACCGGAGAAACCGCAGACCATCCTGTTCAACTTTTCCGGTCACGGCCTGATCGACATGGCCGCCTATGACCGTTATTTCGCCGGAGAACTCCACGACTACGACTATCCCGAGGAGCAGATCGCCGCATCCCTGGCCGGGTTGCCGCAGATCTGAAACGTCCGTGCCGGTCCGCCTACGATATTTTCAGCATCGGTGCTTGACAGCGCTGCTGCTGACCCTGATCTGCTGCCTGCCGGCTGCGACGGCCTGGTCCACGCCACCGCTTGAGCCGGCCATCGACCGTCTGGTCACCTCCGGTGGCCTGGTCGTCACCCTGGACGGCCTGGTGCTTGCCGATGCCCGCAGCAGCGAATACTTCGTGCCGGCCTCGACGATCAAAATCGCCACCGCTCTCGTCGCCCTGAAGATCCTCGGGCCGGGCTACCGTTTCGCCACCGATATTTACCTGCGCGGCGACGGAAGACTGTGCATCAAGGGCTACGGTGACCCGTTTCTGACTACCGAACGGGTACGTGAGATCGCCGCCGAACTGAAAGCACGCGGACTGCGCCGTGTCAACGGCCTGGTCCTTGACGACACCTCTTTCGCCCTTGACGAGCCGGCCGACGGCAGTGAAAATTCGACTAACCCCTACGATGCACCCGGCGGCGCCCTGGTCGTCAACTTCAACGCGCTGCCGCTGCTCAAACAGCAAAGCGGCGCCATCACCAGTCCGGAAGCACAATTGCCGGTGCTGCCGCTGACCAAAGAGATCGGGACGCGATTGCCGGCCGGTCACCACCGGGTCAACGTCGCCGCCTTTGACTCACCGGGCGCTCTTGACACCCCTTTGCGCTACGTCGCGGAACTCTTCAGCGCCCTGCTGAGACTGGAAGGTATCGACGTCTCCGGCACCGCCGTTCGAGGTTCGGTTGATGCCGCTGATCTGCTGTTGCTCAGATATGTCGGGCCGAAGACGACAGCCGAGATTATCCGCGCCTGCCTGAAGCATTCCAACAATTATATCGCCAACCAGCTTTTTCTCAGCGCCGGCGCCAGCCGACACGGCTATCCAGCCACCTGGGAAAAGGCACGGCAGACGGCAACGGACATCCTCGTCAACCGCTACCACCTGCCGGCCGACCAGTTTCAACTCATCGAAGGGTCCGGCCTGTCCCGGCGCACCCGGGTTACCCCAACCTTTATGATCGCCCTGCTCGAAGCGTTCAAACCGCACGCCGATCTGCTGTCGCCGCTGCAGGGCATCCCGCTCAAGTCGGGAACCATGCGCAATATCTATTGCTATGCCGGATACTTCAGCCAGGAACATCGCCTCGACCCGTTTGTCATCCTGCTCAACCAGCCGCCCAATACCAGGCGAGAGCTGCTCGGCCTGCTCCACCGGCTGCATCAAAACGCCCGCCAGACCAGCCGCCTCACCGAGACAACCCGCGCCACCACCGCCGCCCGTTAATCCCGCACCCGATTTTAAATAAAAATCGGCGGGACTGGTTTTAACCT